>NZ_JBFAKW010000131.1:0-26617 GCF_040655955.1 Streptomyces sp. NPDC050263
CGTACGGGCCAGGTATTGCGTCACAACAACACCAACCCGTGCGGCTCACTCTGCGTTCCGGCTCAGACCGCGATCACTGTCGTACACCACGTCGTAACAGTCGGGGGCTCGGCGGGCCGAGGCCTTTTCCGAGCCCCCAGCGCTGGTTACGCGCCGCTCTCGCGCAGCATGTCCTCGCGCTCGACGATCTTCACGCGCTCGCGGCCCTGCGGCTCGCCCAGCGCCTTCTCGGCGGCGTCCAGCTTGTACCAGCCCTCCCAGGTGGTGAAGCGGACCTCGCGCTCGGCGAGGAACGCGTCCACGGCCTGCGGTTCGGGCGAGGCCGGCGTGTGCAGACGGCCGTTCGCATGGTCGGCCAGGAGGTTCGACACCGTCTCGTTGGCGTCGCCCTTGGTGTGGCCGATCAGGCCGACCGGGCCGCGCCGGATCCAGCCCGTGACGTACGTGGACTGGAGGTGCTCGCCGCTCTCCTGGATGACCCGGCCGCCCTCGTCCGGGACCGTGCCCGAGTCGAGGTCCCAGGGCAGCTTGGGCAGCCTGTCGGAGAGGTAGCCGACGGCGCGGTAGATCGCCGTGACGTCCCAGTCCTTGAACTCGCCGGTGCCCTTGACGTTGCCGGTGCCGTCCAGCGCGGTGCGCTCGGTGCGCAGGCCGACGACCTTGCCGTCCTCGCCGAGGATCTCGGCGGGCGACTCGAAGAAGTGCAGGAACAGCTTGTGCGGGCGGTCGCCGACGTCGCGGATCGCCCAGTTCTCCAGCGTCTTGGCGACCATGTCGGCCTGCTTGTTGCCGCGCCGCGTCGCGATCGAGCCGTCGTCGTAGTCGATGTCCTCGGGGTCGACGACGACCTCGATGTTCGGGGAGTGGTCCAGCTCCCGCAGCTCCATCGGCGAGAACTTCGCCTGCGCCGGGCCGCGGCGGCCGAAGACGTGCACCTCCAGCGCCTTGTTGGCCTTCAGGCCCTCGTGGACGTTGGCCGGGATCTCGGTCGGCAGCAGTTCGTCCGCCGTCTTGGCCAGGACGCGGGCCACGTCGAGCGCGACGTTGCCGACGCCCAGGACCGCGACCTTCTCGGCCTCCAGCGGCCAGGTGCGCGGCACGTCCGGGTGGCCGTCGTACCAGGAGACGAAGTCGGCGGCGCCGTAGGAGCCGTCGAGGTCGATGCCGGGTATCGCCATCTCGCGGTCGGCCGTCGCGCCGGTCGAGAAGATCACGGCGTCGTAGAAGGCGCGCAGATCGTCCAGGCTGATGTCGGTCGGGTAGTCGACGTTGCCGAAGAGACGGATCTGCGGCTTGTCGAGGACCTGGTGCAGGGCCGTGATGATGCCCTTGATGCGCGGGTGGTCCGGGGCGACGCCGTAGCGGATCAGGCCGAACGGGGCCGGCATGCGCTCGAAGAGGTCGATGGAGACACCGGGCTCGGCGGCCACATCGGACTTGAGCAGCGCGTCGGCGGCGTAGATCCCGGCGGGGCCGGCTCCGACAATGGCTACCCGCAGGGGGCGGGGCATGATCAGGTTCCCTTCGAGTGACGACAGATCGACTCGGGGGAAGCCTAAGCTAAGGCAAGCCTTACCCGGTACGCGGGTCCGGTCTATGAGCTCATAAACATCATTTATGAGCTGTCCGGGGTCGGCCGACCGGTACCACGTCCGTCGGACGGAGGGGCCAACCCGCCTCAGGGCAGCGGCTGTTCGGCCCAGATGACCTTGCCCGTCGGGGTGTAGCGGGTGCCCCAGCGGTCCGTGAGCTGCGCCACCAGGAACAGACCGCGCCCGCCCTCGTCGGTCATGGCCGCGTACCGCAGATGCGGCGAGGTGCTGCTGCCGTCGCAGACCTCGCAGATCAGTGTGCGGTCGCGCAGCAGCCGGACGCGCACCGGCCCGCTGCCGTAGCGGATCGCGTTGGTGACCAGCTCGCTCAGGATCAGTTCCGTCGTGAAGGACAGCTCCTCCAGGTCCCAGCGCGCCAGCTGCCGGGCCACCGCCGCCCGCACCTCGCCGACCGCGGCCGGCTCCACCGGCACGTCCCACTCGGCGACCCGGTCGGCGTCCAGCGCCCGGGTCCGCGCGACGATCAGCGCGATGTCGTCGCTCGGCCGGGGCGGCAGCAGGGCGTCCAGGACGGCCTGGCAGGTCTGCGCGGGCGAGCCGTCGGAGCCCCGCTCCAGGGCGGTGCGCAGCAGCTCCAGGCCGGTGTCGATGTCCCGCTCCCGGTCCTCCACCAGCCCGTCGGTGTACAGCACCAGCGAGCTGCCCTCGGCCAGCTCCAGCTCCACCGTCTCGAACGGCAGCCCGCCCAGCCCGAGCGGCAGCCCGGCGGGCACGTCGGGGTACTCGACCCGGCCGTCGGGATGGACCAGCGCCGGCGGCGGATGGCCGGCCCGGGCGATCGTGCAACGCCGGGAGACCGGGTCGTAGATGGCGTACAGACAGGTCGCCCCGGAGACGGGCGCGCCCGCGCCGTCGTCCTCCTCGTCCTGGTCGATGCGCGCCACCAACTCGTCCAGCAGCCCCAGGAGTTCCTCGGGGGGCAGGTCCAGCGCGGAGAAGTTGTGGACCGCGGTGCGCAGCCGGCCCATGGTGGCCGCCGCGTGCAGTCCGTGGCCCACCACGTCACCGACGACGAGGGCGACCCGGGTGCCCGACAGCGGCAGCACGTCGAACCAGTCGCCGCCCACGCCCGCCTGCGCCGGGAGATAGCGGTAGGCGATGTCCAGGGCGTTCTGCGCGGGCAGGCTGCGGGGCAGCAGACTCCGTTGCAGCGTGACGGCCATGCCGTGCTCGCGGGTGAAGCGGCGCGCGTTGTCGATGGAGATCGCGGCGCGCGCCACCAGCTCCTCCGCGAGCGTCACCTCGTCCGGGTCGAAGGGATCGGGCCGCTCCGAACGCCAGAAACTGACCACGCCCAGGATCAGCGACCCGGTCCGCACGGGCACGGTGATCAGCGAGTGGATGCCGAACTCCACGGCCTGCTCGGTCCGTTCGAGGTCCTGCGCGCGCCACCCCGACGACTCGGCGAGGCGGGCCTCCAGGACGGCCCGCTCACCCTGCAGACTGCGGGCCTGCGGGGCGGAGTCCACGAACCGCATCCGCTCGCCCACCACGTACAGCGGCGCGCCCTTGCGGATCCCGCTCATCGCCGTGCGCCGCAGCGCGCCCCGCGCCTCCGGCTCCTCGCCGTCCAGGACGGCGTCGAACAGGTCGACGGTCGCGAAGTCCGCGAACCTCGGCACGGCCAGCTCGGTCAGCTCCTCGGCGGTCCGGGTCACGTCCAGGCTCGTCCCGATGCCCACCCCGGCCGCGTACAGCAGGTCGAGGCGCTCGCGAGCCGACTCCGCCCGGCCCGACAGGGCGCGCAGCTCGGTGGAGTCGCGCAGGGTCGCGACGCTGCCGGCCGGTCCGCCCGCCAGGTCGGTGGGCCGCTGGTTGATCGCGAGCAGCCGGTCCCCGACCAGATGCACCTCGTCCGTGACCATTCGCCCCGAGGCCAGCAGCTCGGCGGTGTCCTGGTCGAGGCCCAGGTCGACGACCTGCCGGCGTTCGGCGTCCGGGGGCAGGTCGAGCAGCCGCTGCGCCTCGTCGTTGGCGAGCAGCAGGTCGCCCTCGCCGCCGACGATGATCACGCCCTCCCGCACGGCGTGCAGCACCGCGTCGTGGTGCTCGTACATGCGGGTCATCTCGCGCGGTCCCAGACCGTGGGTCTGGCGCAGCAGCCGGCGGCTGACCAGCGCCGTGCTCAAGGTGGCCAGGGCGAGGGCCACCGCGGCGCTGCCGAGGACGAGCGGCAGCTGCCGGTCGGCGGTGCCGCCGACGTGCTCGGTGGTGATGCCGGACGACACCAGCCCGACCACCCGCCCGTCGGACGCCTTCACCGGCACGACGGCCTGGACCAGCCTGCCGATGGTCCCGTTCACCTCCTCGACCACGACGCCGCCGTCCAGCGCGGGCTGGATGTTCCCGACGAACTTCTTGCCGATGCGGTCGGTCTTGGGGTGGGTGTAGCGGATGCCGTCGGTGTTCATGACGACGATGAAGTCCATGTCCGAGGCCTTGCGGGCGGCTTCCGCCCGGGGCTGGAGGACCGCCGTCGGATCCGGGCTCGCCAGCGCCTCGACCATGCCCGGCGCGTTGGCGAACGTCTCTGCGACGGCGAGGGAGCGGTTACGGGCCTCCTGGGTCGTGTCGTGCCGCACCTGGAGCAGCAGCGCCACCACGGCGGCCACGACCAGCACCAGCACGATGACGACCTGGAGGACGAACACCTGCGCGGCGAGACTGCGCCCGCCCAGCGCGGACTCGGGCGTGCGCCGCCCCCGCGGGCCCCGGGGACGACGGGCCGGCCGGGCATCCGAGCGCCCCAGGAGTCGGACCATGTGCCATGTCTACACTGCCCGGCCGCGTGAGGCGAGAGGCGTCACACAGGGGCACGGGCCGCGTCGTCGCCCTTGCCCTGTCCTCTCCATGGGGGAGCCGCGTCGCCGTCGCGCCGCGTCGCCAGCAGCAGGGCGATGTCGTCGGGCCGGTCCGCGGTCTGCCGCGCCATCGCGGTGAGCCGGTCCGCGACGTCCCCGAGGGAACGGCCCGGGGGAGTGTCGGCCGCGGCCAGCGCCTCGCGCAGGGCGGTGATGCCCTCGTCGATGTCGTGGCCCGGCCGCTCGACCAGCCCGTCCGTGTACAGGGCGAGGATCGCGCCCGGCTCCAGCCGCAGCTCCGTCACCGGGTAGTGGGCGCGCGGATCCACCCCGAGGACGACCCCGCCGGGCAGGTCCACGACCTCGGTGCGGCCGTCGGGCCGGCGCAGCAGCGGCGGCAGGTGCCCGGCGCGGGCCGCCCGGGCCACACCGGTGGCCGGATCCAGCCGGACGTAGCAGCAGCTGGCGAACTGACCTGGGTCCAGGTCGATGAGGAGATGGTTCGTGCCGCCCATGACCTCCTCCGGCGGCCGGTCGCCGAGCGCGAACGCCCGCACCGCGCTGCGCAGCTGCCCCATCGTGGCGGCCGCCTGTACCCCGTGCCCCTGCACGTCCCCGATGACCAGGGCCAGCCCGTCCCCGGCCTCCACGACGTCGTACCAGTCGCCGCCCACGTCCATGCCCTTGGTGCCCGGCAGATAGCGGCCGGCGGTCTCCACCCGCGGGTGCTGCGACAGCCGCCTGGGCAGGAGGGCCTGCTGAAGCCCGCGCGCGAGGGCGGCCTCGGTGTCATAGCGCTGGGCCTTCTCCATGGCGTGGGCGATCAGCCCGGCGAGCGCGGTCAGCACGGTGCGTTCCTCGGTGCTGAAGCCGCGCGGACGGTCGAAGCCGAGGATGCACGAGCCGACCGGGCGGCCCGAGGCGATCAGCGGGAGGAAGGCGCGGGCGCCCACCGGGGCGTCGAGCTCGATGCCCGGATAGGCGGCCGCCAGCTTCTGCATCGAGTCGAAGAAGAGCGGCCGTCCCGTGGTGAGCGTCTCCACGCCGGGCAGTCGGGCGTCCAGCCCGACCCCTTCGAAGGGGGCCAGGAAGCCCTCGGGGAAGCCCGACTCCCACGCCAGGTACAGATGCCGCTCGTGGAGCAGGTAGATGGCCAGCATGCGGCCGCCGAACGCGGGCAGCAGCTCCTGCATGACCACTGCCGACACCTGCCGGGCGGTCACCGCCTCCGTCAGCGCGATGGCCAGCACGATGGGCCGGTACAGGGGAGCGGTGGCGGCGGCGCCCGGCACCGGGACGTCGTCCGTGTCCACCGGCTCGGGAGCCGCGTCGTCCGGCACCCGGTTCGCCGGGACCGCCGTCCAGGTGACCAGATCCGCGCCGGGATACAGGGACATGCGCAGCCAGTCGCCCTCGTACGCCGCCGGGACGGCGGGCCGGTCGGCGACGGCGGGCAGCCGCACATGGAAGTGCGCGGGCTCCGGAGACAGCAGGGCGGCGCGCAGGTACTCCTCGTAGGTGCGCTGGTTCAGCAACGGCACGGCCTCCCACAGCGGCCGGCCGACCAGCCGGTCCAGCGGCACGCCCAGGAGATGCCCGGCCCGGGGATTGGCGTAGACGACGATCCCCAGCCGGTCGAGGCAGAACACGCCCACCGGAAGGAGGTCGGCGGCTCCCTCGGCGAGGGAGCCCGGGCCCGGGTCCAGGAGCACGCCGACGAGAGGGCGGAGCGGGGCGGGGGCGCCCGTCGGCCCGGGTCCCGAGTCCGTCGCCGCGCCGGTCGCCTCCCACAGATCCAGCAGCCGCAGCGCGCCCTCGGCGGTGCGCAGCTGGATCGGCAGCGGCGGGGGCCGCCCCTGGGCCGTCCGGCGCAGCAGGCCGGCGAGCCGATGGGCGTCCGTCGGGTCGAGGGCCCGGGTCAGGGCGTCCAGCGTGCCGTGGGCGTCGTCCGGGCGCAGTCCGAACAGTGCGCGGGCCCGCTCGTCCACGGTGACGGCGTCGGTCGCCGGGTCCCACGAGACGCGACCGACGCGCCCGGGGGCCGGTCCCGCGACCGGCGGCCGCACGCACAGCGGCTCGTCGTCCCAGGTGACGGCCCCGCCGTCGGCCCCCAGCCGCAGCAGGGCCGCGCCCAGCGTGTCCGCGACAGCCGTCAGCCGCTCACGCTCCGCCAGGATCTCCGCCGCGTCGCCCGCCGCCGGGCGCAGGACGGTGATCACCCCGAACGCCCGGCCGTCGGCCACGACGGGCACGTAGAGCGAACCGAACTGGAAGGGCAGCCCCGCCGCGAACTGGGGATAGCGGCGCATGCTCTCCGTGGCGTTGGCCAGCACCACCGGGATGCCCGTCCGGTGCACGTCGGCCACCGGGAAGGGCCGGTCCACGTTCAGCCGCCACCAGGGGCGGAACAGCTTCCCGGGCAGCCCCGCCAGGACCGCGAGGCGCAGCAGCCCGGACGTGCCCGAGCGCAGGTAGACGCCCCCGGCGTTGCCGCCCGCCGCCCGCAGCGCGTCCGCCACGACCTCGGTCAGCAGCGCGGGCGGCGGTCCGAACGGCTTCCGCTCGTCCCCGGCGCTCCCAGTCATCGGCCCTACCTCGTCCGTGCGCCGCCGCGTGTGCACACAGCAAGAATGCGCCACACCTGCCCGGATGTGCATCCGGGCAGGTGGCTCAGAGACCCGGGCCGGTCAGGCGGCGGTGGCGCGCAGGGTGCTCTTGGCGAGCTCGTACGCCGGGAGCATCGCGTCATGCTCGTCGGTGTCCAGACCGCCCAGATGCAGGACGACGGGACCCGCCGACGTCGTGACGGCGAGGGCGTGCTCCGTCTTCGACTCCTCCATGACCTTGCTCGTGGTCACGTACTCGACCTCCGTGCCGGTGAGGCCGCCCGCCTCGACCGTGCTGTACTTGGCTCCGCTCGCCTCCGGCTCGGCGGCGACGAAGGCCTCCAGCACGGAGCGCGCGTCCGCGTCGCCGGGCTTGCCGGTCCACACCCTCAGGAACCCGATCTTCCCCGCGGGCTTGGCGTCGATCTCGCAGGCCATGGTGACCGGGCCCTGGCGGGCGAACAGGTCGGCGAACTCGGCCAGGTCGCCGCCGGCGGCGGTCGCCTCCGTGGTGTCGACCGCCTCGGCCTTCCAGAACTCGGCGATGTCGAAGCTCACCGGAAGCTCGCAGGCGGAGCCGGTCGCCCCCACGGACCCGCCGCGCTTGGCGACCTTCCCCGACGTCTTCGCGGACGCCTTCGCCGACGCCCCCGACGCCGCGTCCGAGCCGGTGTCGTCGGCCCCGCAGCCCGTGACCAGCCCGGTCAACAGGGCTGCCAGCGTCAGCCCCCGCCCGACGTTCCCCACGTTCCCCACCCCAAAGCGCACCGCTGTGTCTCCTCTCGACGCCGGCGCGATGCCGGCGGGGCACTGTAACCGAGGAGGTCATGGCCCTCGCCACCGAGATTCGCCGCGGAAGAGCGACGTGCCGTCAGATCCGTGCGCGGCCCGGGAACGCATCGCGGCACGAGTCGGACCGCGCCGATCAGAGGGGCACACCGCGCCTGGCCGCACTGACCCGTCGCAGGCTCCTGGGCTCGGCCGCCGGCGCGCCGGGAGCCGCCGCGGCCCTCACCCTGCTCCCGCCGAGCGTGCAGCGGGGCCGTCGCGGCCGGACCGCCGCGCCGCGGCTCGCTCGCCGACGTCGAACACGTCGTCCTGCTGATGCAGGAGACCGGTCGTTCGACCACTGCTTCGGCACCCTGTCCGGGGTGCGCGGCTTCGCCGACCCCGACGCGCTCACCCTCGGCACCGGACGCTCCGTCTTCTACCAGCCCGACGCCGAGAACCCGAAGGGCTACCTGCTGCCTTCCACCTGGACACCCACACATCCAGCGCCCAGGCCATCCCGTCCACCGGCCGCTCCTGGTCGGTGCAGCACGACGTCTGGAACGGCCTGTTCGACCGTGTGCCGCCGCCGACCCCGCCCGTCGGCACGCCGGCGAGTTCGTCGGGGGCGGCTTCCGGGTGCCCGCGATCGTCGTCCCGCCCTGGACCGTCGGCGGCTGGGTGGCCACCGAGGCCTTCGACCACACCTCGACCCTGCGGTCCCTGGAGCGGCTCACCGGGGTCGAGGAGCCCAACGTCAGCGCCTGGCGGCGGGACGCCTTCGGCGACCTCACCTCCGCCTTCCGCTTCGCGGTCGCCAGCCCGCGCCGGTGCTGCCCGACGACACGGTGGAACAGCTGCTGAAGGCGCGGGCGGAGGTCGCCACCCTGCCCAAGCCCACCTTGCCGGGCGCCGAGCAGATGTTCCCGGCCCGGGAGACGGGCCGCCGGCCGCAACGCTGATCCTGGCCGCAACGCTGATCCTCCGGCTCCGGTCAGCCGTACGCGACCGCCTCGGGGGGTTCTGCGCGCGTAGACATCGGACTGCCCTGCGCGAGGAAGAACAGGGCGATGATGTGCAGGGGGTCCGGCTCCCGGTTCTCCGCCATGTGCACACCCCGCGGCCCCACCGGCTCGACGATGCACCCGCCGGCCGGCGTCACACACTCGGAGCCGTCCGCCAGGGTCCGGGTCAGCACGCCGGCCGTCACCACGGCGACGACCCGGCCCTCGTGGTAGTGCCAGGGCAGCGAACCGCCCGGCGGAATCGTGTAGTTCGCCACCGCGACCCGGGCGCCCTCGGGCATGGCCAGGGCGAGTTCTTCGGTGAGGACGCCGTCGGCGAGCAGGGCCGGCACGGGCTCGACGGTGGCCGGTCCGGCTGTGCGACGTAACCTGGCCGGGGTCATGTTCCGCTGGTCAGTGCGTTCCACAGAGGTGACACTAACCCACTTGAGTTACAGCGGCGTGACCGGGAGTCAGGCAGCCGACCTGCGGGACGAATGATCCTGCCGGGCCGTCTTCGCGTCTTCCTGGACGTGACTCGTACGAAACCTCGTGCGACGAGTGTTTGGGGTGGACCTTGAGCATCCTGCGTCCGGAAGTGGAGCGGCCGCACGACGACCGCGTGGAGCACGAGCCTCGCCACAGCCGTGCCGCGGCACCGGTGCGCCTGGCCGCGTTCGTCGGGCGGACGCTGCGGGACGAGTGGGACGGCATCGTCGTCGATCCGCTGCGGCAACTGCGCCGACGCGGGCCCGGGGCGCTGCTGCTGGCGTTCGTGGCCTGTGCGGGCGTGATCTTCTTCCATGCCATCGCCCAGCACCCCGCCGGCGCGGCGACGGTGCGGATCCTCGGCGGGGTCCAGGGCGACCTGCCGCTGTGGCTGGCGCTGCTGCGCACCCCGGTCTCCCTCTACGTCCCGGCCCTCGATCTGCCGGTGTGGGCGGGCCTCACCCAGCTTTTCCTCGCCTTCGCCCTGGCCGAGCTGGCCCTGGGCCGCCGCCGGACCCTGCTGATCGCCTACGCGTCCACCCTGGCCGGCACGCTCACCGTGCGGGTGATGCTGGCGATGGGGCCCGGCTGGTGGGGTCTCGGACTGCCGCCCGAGGCCGGCCGGGTGCTGGACACCGGGCCGTCCGCCGCGGTCGTCGGCCTCTTCACGTACCTGGCGGTCGTCCGCCGCGCGCCCATCGTGTTCACGCTCACCGGCGGCTCGATGGTCCTGGAGTCCGTCGCCAGGCCCAACCTCGCCGGCCGCGAGCATCTGATCGCGGTGGCCGCCGCCGTCGTCATGGGTCTGCTGCACGAACGCGCCCGCCGCAAGAGCCAGGTCACGGCCGCTTCGGAGGGGCTGGGCACGGTGCTCGCCTGAGATGTTGCTATGAATTCGTGCGGCGGTTGAACACTCCCGCATCCGGTTGCGTATGGGGCCGGGGGATCTCATGTCCGTGGCCGCCGACGACGCGTAGGAGCACTCCTTGGTACAGAACAGACGCAGACGCCAGACGGGCGGGCGGCGGGCGACCTTCGCTGCGGTCGCCCTGATTCTCGGCGGCGGCGGGCTGATGGCGGCGAACGTCTACGCCTCGGCCACCTCCAACGGCGAGGCGGTGGAGCTGACCGGAGGGGGCTCGGTCACCATCGACTGTCCCGACGTCGGCAACAGCCTCACCAGCGTTCCCGAGGGCGCCAAGCCCGAGGTCGACCGTGAACTCGCGCTCCTGGACGAACAGATTGCCGCCGCCTACCGGCAACTGCAGAGCCAGGCGCAGGCGGTACGGCAGGACCCCGGCTTCGCCGACAACGCGGTGATGAATCCGCTGAAGGAGAAGCGGGGCGCGACGATCGGCCGTATCGCCGAGGCCATCGACCGCGACGGCGACCGCCCGGACGGCGTGGACGCCCTGGCCGCCTGCTCTCTGCGCATCACCGAGGAGCAGAAGCAGCCGGAGCAGGACGGGCAGCCGGAGCAGGACGGGCAGCAGGGGCAGAACGCAGGCCAGGAACAGGGCTCGGCTCAGGAGTCCGGTCAGAACGGCCAGCAGGGCAACGGCGGCCAGGCCGGCAACGGTCCCGTCGCCGGGGACTACGTCGACATCAAGACCGCCCCGGCCACCCAGCAGCTCCCCGATCCCCGCTCGGGCCCCTCCCGCGGCACCTTCGTGACCAGCTGCGGAGTCAACGCCAACGGGCTGTTCAACTCCGACAACGTGATCGTCGCACCGGGTGTCACCAACGGCGCCCACCACTTCCACGACTACATCGGCAACCAGTCCAACAACGCCTTCGCCTCCGACGACGACCTCGCGAAGGCCGAGACGAGCTGTGTCGACCAGGGCGACAAGTCCACCTACTACTGGCCCGTCCTGCGCCTCCAGAACGGCACCCAGGAGCAGGACGCGAACAGCCCCGGCGGCGGTGTCGAGGGCAACGCGGGCGAGATCGTCACGGCCAAGCAGGTCACGCTGACCTTCGTCGGCAATCCGCGCTCCAAGGTGACCGAGATGCCCCGGCTGCTGCGCGTCATCACCGGTGACGCCAAGGCCTTCGTCAACGGCACGGCCAACGCCAACGCGTCCTGGAGCTGCACCGGGTTCGAGGACCGTCAGCTCAAGGACAAGTACCCGCTGTGCCCGGCCGGCAGCGACGTGGTGCGCACCTTCCGCTTCCAGAGCTGCTGGGACGGCGCCAACATCGACAGCGCCAACCACCGCACCCACGTGGCCTTCGCCGCCGCCGACGGCACCTGCCCGGCCGGCTTCGAGGCCGTTCCGCAACTGGTGCAGCGCATCGTGTACGACGTCGACGCGCCGAGCCTGAACGACGGCGGGAAGACCACTCCGCTGTTCGCGGTGGACTCGTTCCCCGAGCAGCTGCACAAGCCGGTGACGGACCACGGCGACTTCATCAACGTCTTCGACGAGAAGCTGATGCGGCAGATGGTCGACTGCATCAACGAGGGCCGCACCTGCGGAGCGGGCGCGGGCGACGGCGGCAACGGCGGCGACAACGGCAACGGCGACAACGGCGGCAACGGCGGCGACAACGGCGGCGGCGGCGACGGCGACGACAACGGTTCGGACGACGGTGGCCAGCAGCCGTCCCAGAGCCCCGAGGCGCCCGCGAGCGAGCCCGCGACCACCGCACCCGCCACCACCGACCCCGCCACCACCGCACCCGCGACCACCGACCCCGTCGACACCGAGCCCAACACGGGCAACGCCGGTGACGGCGGTGTCCCCGGCGCCGGCGGGCCCACCGTCGACACCAAGCCGTCGCCCAAGGCGGCCACTTCGGCGCCCGCCGCCGGATCGGGCGCGTCGGGCGGCGAGATCGGCACGCCCGCGACCGCTCCGCCGACCGTGTCCACCCCGGTGTCCACTCCGGCGCAGACAACGCCGCCGGCCGACACGGGCACCGGGACCCTCCCCGGCGGAACCGAACCGCAGGCGGTCCAGGGCGGCCTCGCCGAGACGGGCGCCAACCTGTGGCCCGGCGCTCTCGGCGCGCTGCTGGTGATCGGCGGCTTCGTGGTCCTGCGCCGCAGCACCCGAGGCAACTGAGCTCCGGCCAGGACAACGGACGAGGGGCCCGCCGCACCGCCGGCGGGCCCCTCGTCCGCGCCGTCCCCGCCCCGTACGGGTGCTCCCGCGCGCAAGAGACCGCCCCGACGCCGCAGCACGCGGTATACGTCGCTCGACTCGAACAGCGCGCGACGACGGGAGACCCATGAAAGACAGCGGGGAGCGTACCGGCGAACACCTGGGGGAGTACTACGACCTCGGCGGTCACGGCCGGTCCGTGACGACCTCGTCCCCCGAGGCCCAACTGTGGTTCGACCGCGGACTGGTGTGGTCGTACGCCTTCCACCACGAGGAGGCGGTCGGCTGCTTCGAGGCCGCCGTCCGCGCCGACCCCGACTGCGCCATGGCGCACTGGGGCATCGCCTACGCCCTCGGCCCCAACTACAACAAACCGTGGGAGTTCTTCGACGAGGAGGACCTGACGACGACCGTCGCCCGTACGCACGCCGCGGTCGAGCGCGCCCACGAGAAGGCCACGGCCGCCACCCCCGTCGAACGGGCTCTGATCGGCGCGTTGCGCGCCCGCTTCCCGCAGACCCGCCCCGCCGAGGACTGCGCGGCGTGGAACGAGCCCTACGCCGACGCCATGCGGGCCGTCCACGAACTCGCCCCCGACGATCTCGACGTCGCCGCCCTGTACGCCGACGCCCTGATGAACCTCACCCCCTGGCAGCTGTGGGACCTGCGCACCGGCGAGCCCGCCGAGGGCGCCCGCACCCGGGAGGCGAAGGCGGTGCTCGACCGCGCGCTCGCCGACCCGGCCGCGGCCCGGCACCCCGGGGTCCTGCACTTCTACATCCACCTCATGGAGATGTCGCCCACCCCGGAGGCCGCTCTCCAGGTCGCCGACCGGCTGCGCGGCCTGGTGCCCGACGCCGGGCACCTCCAGCACATGCCCTCGCATCTGGACGTGCTGTGCGGCGACTACCGGCGCGTCGTCGCGGACAACACCGCCGCGATCGCCGCCGACGAGAAGTACCGGGCACGGTCCGGAAGCATGAACTTCTACACCCTCTACCGGTCGCACGACTACCACTTCAAGATCTACGGCGCGATGTTCCTCGGCCAGTTCGGGACCGCCCTGGAGACCGTGGAACTCCTGGAAGCCTCCATCCCGGAGGAACTCCTGCGTGTGCCGAGCCCGCCCATGGCCGACTGGCTGGAAGCGTTCCTCACCATGCGGTTCCATGTGCTGATCCGCTTCGGCCGCTGGCAGGACGTCCTCGACGTGCCGCCGCCCGCCGACCCGGTCCTGTGCAGCGTGACCACCGCGATGCTCCACTACGCCCGCTGCGTGGCCCTCTCGGCCACCGGCCGGGTCCCCGAGGCCGAGGCCGAACGCGTCCTGTTCCACGCGGCGGTCGACCGCGTGCCCGAGACCCGCATGCTCTTCAACAACACCTGCCAGGACGTCCTCGCGATCGCGTCCGCGATGCTCGAGGGCGAACTGGAGTACCGCAAGGGCAACCACGACCTCGCCTTCGCCGCCCTGGAGCGGTCCATCGCACTGGACGACGCCCTCCCCTACGACGAGCCCTGGGGCTGGATGCAGCCCACCCGGCACGCCTACGGCGCGCTGCTGCTGGAGCAGGGCCGGATCGCGGAGGCCGAGGCGGTGTACCGCGCCGATCTCGGACTGGACGACACACTGCCCCGCCCGTCCCAGCACCCGGGCAACGTCTGGTCGCTGCACGGCTTCCACGAGTGCCTGGTCCGGCTGGGCAGGGACGCGGAGGCGCGGATCGTGGCCCAGCAGCTCAAGTTCGCGGCCGCGCTGGCCGACGTACCCGTCCGGGCCTCCTGCTTCTGCCGCCTCGACGCCGTCGTCGACGCGACCGCGGATGGCGCGGGCGTGGTCACGTCAGGGTGCTGCGGCATGGACAATTGACGGAGATCGTTGGCGCTTCAGACGCACGACAGGGAGCCTCGGAGCATGGCGGGCGCACGGTGAACGAGACACGTAGGACGAAATGGGCGCTGCCGCATCTGCGCCCGGCGCAGCTGGACGCCGTCGCCCGCGCGCGGGGCTGGGCCCGGATCGCGCTGGTGCTGGTCGCCGGCTGCGTCGCGGTGGTCGTGGCGGGCGCCGGTTCCGGCGGCTGGCTGATCCTGCTCGCCGGGTGCGCCCTGCTCGCCCTGGCGGGGGCGGGAGTCTGGTGGATGCTGGCGCACCGGGGCGGGCCCCGGCTGGTCGGCGGCCTGGTCGCCGTCACCGCGCCCGTGGGCGTGCTGGCGCTGTACGCGACCTCCGGCCTGTGGCCGGTCGCGGTGGGCGCGATCGCGCTGTGGGCGGGCGCCCTGGCCTCGGCCCGGGCCTCGCTGCGCAGCGTGCGCCGCCCCAAGGGCACGCACGGCCGCAAGACCATGCCGCCGAGCCGGCCGGTCCTGATCATGAACGTACGGTCGGGCGGCGGCAAGGTCGGCAAACACGGCCTCGTCGCGCACGCCGAGGCGCTCGGCGCCCGGGTGATCCTGCTCGGCACCGACGACACGTACACCGACCCGGCGGCGGAGGCCCGCAAGGCCATCGCCGAGGGCGCGGACCTGATCGGCGTCGCGGGCGGCGACGGCACCCAGGCACTGGTCGCGGCCGTGGCCGCCGAGCACGACGTGCCCTTCCTGGTCGTCGCCGCGGGCACCCGCAACCACTTCGCCATGGACCTCGGCCTCGACCGCACCGACCCCGTGCGCAGCCTGGACGCCCTCACCAACGGCGTCGAACTGCGGGTGGACCTCGGCGACGTCGGCGGCCGGGCCTTCGTCAACACCGTCTCCTTCGGCGCGTACGCGGAGATAGTGCAGAGCCCCGAGTACCGCGACGCCAAGGCCGCCACCGCCCTCGACCACCTGCCCGACCTGCTCCTCGGCGGTTCCGGCCCGACGCTGGACGTCCGCACGGACGACGCCCGTGTGCACGCGCCGCAGGCGCTTCTGGTCAGCAACAACGCCTACGCCCGCGCCGACCCGCTCGGCGGCGGCCGTCGCCCCCGGCTGGACGCCGGACTGCTCGGCGTGATCGGCATCCGGGTGGAGGGCGCGGCCCAGGCCGCGGAACTCGCCCTGCTCGGCGAGCGCGCGGGCAGCATCACCTCGGTGACCTCCCGGAGCGTCGTCGTCGAGGCCGACCGGGAGCGCATCGCGGTGGCCGTCGACGGCGAGGCGCTCGAACTGACCGCCCCCGTCGTGTGCACGGTACGGCCCGCCGCGCTGCGGGTCCGGGTGCCCCGGCACCGCCCGGGCGCCGCCTACGCGCCCCCCACGGTCGACTGGCGGCGCGTCTTCCGCCTCGCGCTCGGCCATCACGACCCCCGCACGATCAAGGAGGCCTACGATGTCTGACCGCCGCCCGAAGCTCCCCACCCTGCGCCTGGTCGGTGACCTCGCCACCCTGGACCAGGCGCTGTACGAGGCGGTCAGCGTGACCAGGACGCCGACCCTGGACACCGCGTTGCGCCGGTTGTCCGCGGCCGCCGACCACTCCAAGCTGTCCTTCGCGGTCGCCGCCGCGCTCGCCGTGCGCGGCGGCCGCCAGCGCCGCGCCGCCGCCATGGGCGTCGCGGCCATCGGCATCGCCTCCGCGACCGCCAACCTGCTGGGCAAGCAGCTCGTACGCCGGCCGCGGCCGCACCGCGCCGAGGACTCGCCGTTCCCGGGGCGGCATGTGCCGATGCCGCAGTCCGCGTCGTTCCCCTCCGGGCACACCGCCTCGGCCGTCGCCTTCGCCGCCGCGGTCGGCCCGACCCTGCCGGTCACCGCGGTCCCGCTGGGCCTGCTGGCCTGCGCGGTGGGCTACTCGCGGATCCACACGGGCGTGCACTACCCGGGCGACGTCGTGGCCGGCGCGCTGCTGGGCACGGGCTCGGCGGCCCTGGTCCTGGCGCTCGCCGCCCGCAACGAGGGCTGAGCTGCCCCTCCTGCCTGCCGTGCTACTCCCTGCCGCAGTGGAGGAAGACCTGCGGCTCGGGCACGGCCTCGGGATGGTCGGGGGTGAACAGCACGTTCTCCTCGGCCAGCACGGTCAGACCGGCTGCGGTCACCACGTCGACGAGATCCGGGCCGGCGAAGCTCGTGACCCGCACGGGCTGCCCCATGAACACCGCGTCGACGCCCTCCACGTCCAACGGCACGGTGGCGAGCGCGAGACTGCCCCCCGGCCGCAGCGCCCGCGCCAGCCCGCCGATCACCTCGCTCTGCTGCGCCCGCTCCATCTGGAGCAGCGAGAAGTACACGCAGACCGCGTCCAACGAGCCCGCCTCCAGCGGGAGTTCACGCACGTCGACGCAGCGGAAGGCGGCCTCGGGCACCTGGCGTGCGGCGAGGTCGACCATCACGGGGGAGACGTCGACGCCCAGTACGTCGTGGCCCGCGCCCGCCAGGGTCGCGGCCGTCGGCCGCCCGGTCCCGCTGCCGACGTCCAGCACGGAACTGCCCGGCGCGAGCCGCCCGAGCAGCCACTCCAGGGACCTGTGATGCGTCTCGGAGTGCGCGAACGCCTTCTCGTACACGGGCCCCAGCGCGTCGAACACCCGCGCCGCGCGCTGCCTGTCGTCCTCGCTCGTCACACCGGCCTCCTCAGTGGAAATCGCATTTTCCGCTACCGTGAGTAACATGGTCAAATCCTCTTGACGGGCCCTACTGGTGAGTAGCAAAGCCCCGGTCAATCGTCGTTCCGTTCGGAGGACCCCCATGCCCTCGCCCGAGGATGCCCTGCAAGAGGCCCGTACCGCCTACGAGGAGCACGCACGCGCGTGCCGACAGTGCCACTTCGACCGATCGCCCTGCGCCGTCTCCAAACTCCTCCTGCGCGCCTACAACAACGCCAGAAGGGCTCAGCCGCGCACGGACTCCGCGTCGCGCTGACTGAGTCGACACGCCTTGGCCGCTCACCCCGGCGCGGCCGTGGTCACCGTCAGGTTCCGGATCTCGTAGCCGCCGATCTCGTCCTTGAACGAGACCCGCGGCCGGCCGACCATCCGCAGACCGTCGAGCGCGAAGAGCCGGCTCAGCAGGACGTCCGCCTCCAGGACGGCGACCCCGGCGCCGGGGCAGCGATGAGCGCCGTCCCCGAACGCGAGCCCGGCCGCCCCCGCACCCTGCGTGAGCACCCGCCCCGGACGCAGGCGGCCCGGGGCGCGGCCCACCACCTCCGGGTCGGCGTTGGCCTCGTCCACGAAGACGGTGATCAGCTCACCGGCGCCGACCGACTCCTCCCCGACCCGCAGCGGCGCGGTGGCCCGCCGGGACAGGCGTCCGACGACGGGCTCCAGCCGCAGGATCTCCCGGAGCAGCTCCAGCCGCTCCGGCTCCTCGGCCGAGCGGTACCGCTCCAGCAGCCGCGGATCGTCGAACAGATGCCAGGCGGCGACACAGATGAACTCGCGCGTGGTGACCATGCCCGCCGCCGCGTACGTCAGGCACTCGCCGAGGATCTCCGCGTCCGAGCACCCCTCGGCCAGCAGATGCGAGATCAGGTCGTCCCGCTCCCGGCGGCGGTGCGCACGGATCGCGGGGCGGACGTCGGCGAGGTGGATGCGCAGCCAGTTGGAGTTCTGGCGCACCAGCCAGTACAGGCCCCGCAGGCTGGTCAGCCCCGGCTGCCCGAACTCCTCGGGGAAGAACCGCTCCAGCCTGGACTTCAGCCCGGGACGGCTGTGCGTCAGCCCGAGGATGTCGCTCACCACCTCGATCGCCATGGTGAAGCTCAGATCGGACAGTTGCGCCGTACCGGCGGCCCGGACCACCGCCACCTGCTCCTCGGCGACGCGCGTCATCAGCTCGCGGTAGTGCTCGTCCACGTGCCGGGGCGTGAAGAACCGGGCGGTCTGCCGCCGCTGCTCGCGGTGCCCGGGGCCGTCCTGGTAGAGCACGGGCCGACGGATGCGGGACGGCAGTTTCTCGACCGTCTCTATCCCGAGACCGGCCTGCACCGTCTCCGCGCCGCGCAGCACTTCACGGGCGGCCGCGTAGCCCCGCACCTCCCAGGTCCCGTCCGCGCCGCGGCGCACCGGGCATCCCGGCCGGGCGGGTCCGCGCTCGACCTTTCGCACGCTCTCCCGCGCGTCCCCCATCGGGCGTCCTCCGCTTCGCAGCACCGGACGCCAGTCTCCCTGCGACGCCCGTTCCGGCGATGCGCCAAAACCGGCCACGCGCGGCCCTGTCGGCGTGCGCCCTCACAGGGGGCGGACGGCGCCCCGCAGCGCGCCCTCGCCGAACGGGAGGATCGCCTCCTCGCGGATGTACGAGCCGGGGCCCGGCGCGTGGATCATCATGCCGTTGCCCGTGCACAGTCCGGTGTGGCTGAGGTCGTCGAAGAAGAAGACGAGGTCGCCGGGGCGCAGATCGGCCAGGCTGACCCGGGTGAAGTCCCGTGCCTGGTCGATGGCGGCCCGCGGCAGGGACACCCCGGCGGCCTTCCAGGCGGCCTGCGTGAGGCTGGAGCAGTCGTAGGACTCCGGCCCCGTCGCTCCCCACACGCACGGCCGCCCGATCTGGGCGCGGGCGAAGGCGAGCGCCTTGTCCGCCTTCCCGAGGTACGCGGTGCCGGTCGTGCCGGCGGTGACGTCGGTGGGGACGGCGACCGGGGGAGCGGTGGCCTGGGGGGCGGCGGCTTGGGGGGCGACCGCTTGAGGAGCGGCGGCCTGGAGGACGGGCTCGGGGAGAACGGGAACGGCCTGGAAACCGGCGCCGTTCGTCAGGAGGTCCGACGCCGGTGCCATGACGCCGAGTTCGGACGTCTGGTAGCCGGACGCGTATCCGGTGGGCGCTGCCGCGAAGGCGGAGGGCGGTGTGAAGCCGTCGAGTTCGGACGGCTGGTAACCGGACGGAGGGAAGGCGATCCCCGGTGCGGCCAGGCCGAGTTCGGGTATCGGCAGGCCGAACGGCGGGGTGCCGAAGCCGGGTTCCGGCGCACGGTAGTCGGGAACGGGCGCGGGGACCGCGACGTCGGGTGTCGCGAAGCCCGACGCGGGTGCGGCGAAGCCGAGTTCACCGGTGGACAGGAGGCTCTCCGGGCCGGCCGGGGCGGCTGTGCCGGGAGCGGCGGCGGTCGGCCGTCCGGCCCACGCGGCCGTGATCTCCGCCCGGAACGCCTGCTGTTCCGCCGTGTCCCAGGGCTGCTGGACCGGCTGCGGCTCGGCCGGCCGCGCCTCGACCACCGGCAGGACGGCCGTGGGCATGGCCGACGCGGGCACCGACTGCATGGCCTGGGTCGGCATCGGCTGGGGCTGCATGGCCTGGGTCGCCATGGCCTGAGGCTGCATGGTCTGGGTCGCCATGGCCGGGGCCGGCATGGCCTGGGTCGCCATGGCCTGGGGCTGCATCGGCTGTGCGAGGGCGCGGGCCAGTACCTCCCGGGCTGTGGCGAGCTTCCGGCCGTTCTGCTCCTTGGTGTTCTTGAGCGCGGCCTGCCGGTTCGCGGGAGCGGAGGCGGGCGAGGCCGGGGATGCGGGCGCGGAGGGCGCAGCGGGGAGGGCGAGTGCGGCCGGGGCCAGGGCCTTGGGCTCCTCCCGGCGCTGCTCGGGCACGGCGGGCAGCGCGGCGACGGCGCGGCCGGTCAGCTCGGGAGTCCGTCGGGTGGCGGCTTCCAACTCCCGTACCACGGCGCTCTCGGCCGGGCGCTCCGGGGCCTTCGCCGGGCGTTCGGCCCGGGCCGGCCGCGCGGGCTGACGATCGGCCGGCAGCACCGCGGGCGTGATCGGACCGACCTTGCTGCGCGCCGAGTCGAACCACTGCCTGGCCACCATTTCGAGCGACTGGTCGTCCGTCCCGCGCCCGCCGGAGCCGCCCTTGCGCGAGCGACTCGACGCGGCGCGCGTGGCGTTGTAGGTGCCCGTGTCGGTTTCGGCGCGGTCGTAGAGGGAACTGACCCGCTGTTGGATCTCCGCCCGGCTCGGCTCGTCGCTGCTGCCTGGGGAACGCGGGCTGCGATCCGTCGCCATGGAAGACGTACTCCTTCCGTGCTCCGCCCGCCAGTCGGCGGCGGAATCCGGGCGACCCCTGGTGCGGGTGCCCCAAGCCCCGTGCCCCGAAGGGCAGTCGAAACGGCTAGGCGTCAACCTAGCCAACATGTGTGACTGGTGTGAAGATTGAAGGGCCAAATGTCCGATACGTATTCGTGACCTTCGTCTCTCGCCGTCATGGACCGCGTCGGCGAACCGCCGTCATGACCTGCGGTCGCGCGCCTCGGTTTCGGAGTGCCCGACGCGGCCCGCCTCGTCCTGGGCGAGCAGCGAGAGCAGTGACGCCACGCTGAGTCCCGCCTCGGCGGGATGGCGCAGCACCTTGCCTGGCTCGATCCGGTAGGTGTTGCCGCGGCCCTCCCTGATGTGGGACAGATAGCCGTCCCGCTCCAGGTCGGTGATGATCTTCTGGACGGCCCGTTCGGTGAGCCGGCAGTGCGCGGCGATGTCCCGGATGCGGGCGCTGTGGTCGTCCGCGATGACCGCGAGCACGCGTGCGTGGTTGGTCAGGAACGTCCATCCGTTGTGTGATTCGGGAACTCCCTCCATGGGGTGATAGTACGTCCGGACTTTCACGTCTTCAAAGGTCGGAACTTCGTTTCATGTATCGGTTGACGTATGACGGACCGGGGGTGAGTCTTGAGGTGATGTGTCGAGTGACCGGGGGAGGCGGTCATGCCGGAACCTGCTCATGACGCGAACGCCGGAGGCGGCGATGGCCGCGTCGGACCGGAGGCGAGCGGAGCGCGCCCCGTCGGGCCGGCCACCGGGCCCGTGATCGGTGTCCGTGCCGACGGCGATCGGGTCGTCGTGGCGGTACGGGGCGAGCTGGACCTCGACTCGGCCGGCCGGCTGGAGCACGCGCTGCGTGCGGCGCTCGGCGGAGCGGTCGGCGGCGTCGATCTGGAGCTCGACGGTGTCGCGTTCTGCGACTGCTCCACGCTCAACGTGCTGCTAGACCTGCGCGCGCAGGGCCTGAAACAGGGAAAGACGCTCGCCGTGCGCTCGGCCGGTCCCGCGGTCGAACGGCTGCTGGCCCTGACCGGCACCGGCGCGCTGTTCGACGCCCCCTGTCTCGACGGCACACCGGCCCAGACCCCGGACGGCAGCGCCCTGGACGACCTGCGCATCGAGGTCGTCCAACTGCGGCGCGCCATGCAGACCCGCCCGGTGATCGACCTGGCCCGCGGCATCCTCATGGCGTCGTTCGGCCTGAGCGTCGGGGAGGCCTGGCGGGTGCTCGTCCTGACCTCGCAGAACACCAACGTCAAGCTGCACCACCTAGCCCGGGACCTGGTCCTGGCCGTGCGGGGCGCGCCGCCGACGGACGACGTCCAGGAACAGGTGGCCGCGGCGGTGGCCAAGGTCAGGGCGGAGGCCGCGCCGGACTGAGCCGCGGCCCGGCTCCGCTGCCGGGGACCGTGTCGGGTAGAACTGGCCGACATGCGTATCGACTACGATCCCGGGGCCCTCGGCGCGGGCGCCTTCTACCGGCTGCTCACCGCCGTCGTCGTGCCCCGCCCGATCGCCTGGGTGTCGACCCTGGCGGCCGACGGCACGACCGCCAACCTGGCCCCGCACTCGCTCTTCACCGTCGCCTGCACCGACCCGCCGATCGTCCAGTTCACCTCCGTCGGACGCAAGGACTCGTTGCGCAACGTCGAGGCCACCGGCGAGTTCGTGGTCAACCTCGCGCCGGAGGAGCTCTTCGAGCAGATCAACGCCACCGCCACCCCCTTCCCCGCGCACGAGGGCGAGTTCGACGCGGTCGCCATCGAGCAGGAGCCCTCGCTGCGCGTGAAACCGCCCCGCGTGGCCGCCTCGCCCGTGGCCCTGGAGTGCCGACTGCACTCGACGGTGGGCATCGGCAACTCCACGCTCGTCCTCGGCGAGGTCGTGCACGCCGCCGTACGCGAGGACGTCCTCGTCGACGGCCACCCCGACATCCGGCGGCTGCGGCCCCTGTCCCGGCTCGGCGGCAACGAGTGGGGCACCGTCGGGGAGATCCGCGATCTGGCCCGCGTCGCCTACCGAGACCGGCCGACCTCCTGACCGCCGGACGTCAGGACCGCCGGACGTCCTGCCCGGTCCGGCCGTCCGGCTCTATGATCGGAACATGACGAGATCCGTGACGAAGCGTGACGGCTCCAGCGGCTCCCGCTGCGCGACCGGCGTGGACCGTGCCGACGGCTCCTGGCGTTCGCTGTGGTCGAAGAACTCGGCGCTGTCGATCGCCTCGGTCGACTCGTTCCTCTCGATCGGCTCCGTGGGCAGCTCGCTGTCCGTCGCCTCCGTCGGCAGCTTCCTGTCCGTGGGGTCCGTCGGTTCCGCCGTGTCCTTCGTCTCCGTGGGCTCCTGGCTCAGCGCCAGATCGGCGCTGTCCGCCCACTCGATCGATTCGGTGCTGTCCTGGCGCGCCCGCGGCGGCGTCCGCGCGGCCGGTCCGGCGGCGGCCACGATCGCCGGGGCGGCCCTGCTCTACGCGTGGACCGCGAGCCGGGACCGCTCCTCGACGTGACCTCGAGCCGACCTCGCCGCTCGCCCCGACCGCTCGCCCCGACCGCGGTCCTCAGCCGGTCGGCAGCAGATCGTGCCGCGACTCGCGCCACTGGCGCGGGGAGAGCCCGTAGGCGGCGCGGAAGACGCGGCTGAAGTGGGCCGGGTTGGCGAAGCCCCAGCGCTGCGCCACCGCCGACACCGTGGGAGCCACGGCGTCGGACCGGGCCAGTTCGCGCGCGCAGCGCTCCAGACGGCGCTGTTGGATCAGCCGGGCGACCGTGACGCCCTCGCCCTCGAACAGCCGGTGGAGATAGCGCACCGAGATGTGGTGCGCCGCCGCCACGGTCTGCGGGGAGAGATCCGGATCGCCGAGGTTGCGGTCGATGTGGTCGCGGACGCGCAGCACATGGTGGTCGCCCGGGCTCCGCTCCCGCACCGTGGCCCGCCCGCTGCGCTGGTCGACCAGCGTGGCGAAGAGGTCCACGACGCCCGTGGCCAGCCTGGCGGCCACGGCCGGGGAGCAGGGTGGGACCGAGGAGGTCAGCGAGGTCACGAAGTTCACCAGCAGGGCGCTGAAACCCTCGGCCGCGGCGATCGCGGTCCCGGTCACCTGCCGCAGGTCCGCGACGGGCAGCCCCACCGCCCGGCGGGGCATGTGCACGACGTGGGCGGAGAAGCGCTGCGGAAAGTCCAGCGAATACGGCCGCGCGGTGTCGTAGACGACGAGGTCGCCTTCGTCGACGAAGGCGCGGCGGCCGTCCTGGATCAACGTGGCGGTGCCCGTGGTCTGGACGCAGACCGCCACGCAGCCCCCGGCGGTGGCCGCGGCGGCGGCCTCGGCGACCTGGGCCGGGGTGCGGCTCAGGCGGTGTCCGTCGGCCTCGACCGTGGAGATGCGCAGGTAGCCCAGCCGCTCGGTGGAGACCCGGCCCTCGAACGGGCCGTCGCCCCGCGCGGTGACGGTCATCGGCACCAGCGCTCTGCCCAGTGCGTCCTGCCAGTACGCGAGTCTCTCTCGCTCGGGAACCGAAGCAGTCGTCACCACCAGAGCCACCTGGCTCTCCTCTCCAGCTGTGCGAAACCGGCGGAGAGGCATCGGACAGCGGCCCGGTCCTCCCGCCGTCACCAGCCAACCAGCCGGCTCCGGCGGTCTCCAGGCAGGAAGCAGGCAGAAACGCGGACGGCGCCCGCCCGGCCCTGCGCAGTGCACCGCTGTGCGCTGAGGGAACAGCACGGTGCACTGTGGGACAAGACGCGGGGGATTCCGCGGGACAGGATGGGGGCACGGCGAGGGAGCCTCGCCCGTCGATGACGCGAGCCCGTCACCGTCCCGCCGCCCTCCCCGTGGTGCGGCGCCCCGGGGACGGGCGGGCGAGGTTCAGGGCGCGTCGAGACGGGCGAGGACGCCGCGTGCCTCGGCGACGCGCTGCGGGTCGGCGTCGAGACCGAGGGAGACACAGCGGGCGAAGGCCTCGCGGGCCTCCGTCGGCCGTCCGGCGGACAGCAGCGCGTTGCCCAGGTCGACGAGCTGGCGGCTCTCCATGGCCGTGTTGCCGCTCTCCCGCGAGATCGCCAGAGAGGTGTCGAAGTCGTCGACGGCCTCCGCCCACCGCCCCAGCAGGGCGTGGCAGGAGCCCATGCCCGAGTGGAGCTGGCCCCGGGAGAAGTCCGCGATGTGCGACGGCAGCCGGTCGCCGGCCCGGTCCACGAAGGCCAACGTCTCGCGGTAGGCGACGAGCGCCTTCCCGGGGTCGCCGCAGTCCTGGAGCACCGTGGCCTGCCCGTGCCGGGCCTGGAGGCTGCCCGGCAGATCACCGGCGGCCTCGAACAACGGGGCCGCGCGGTGCATGTGGTCGGCGGCCGGCAGATGGTCGCCGAGCCGGCGCAGCGCCCACGCGCGATAGAGGTGGGCCCAGGCCTGCTGCCGGGTGTCGGCGGCGCGCAGCGCGGCGGCGAGGGCCTCGGCGGAGCGGTCGAGACTGTCGTGCGGGCGGCCCTCGCAGGTCAGCAGCGCCCATGCGTGATAGTTGAGGTGCGTCGCCTCCAGGGCCGCGTCGCCCAGCGCCCGCGCGCTGCGGGCGGCGGTGCCGAACACCTCGGGCCAGTGTCCCCAGAAGATCCACTGGTCGGAGAACCAGTGCAGGGCCTCGGCCACCTCCACCACGGCCGTGTGCTCACCGGTGGCCGCGGCGGCGCGCAGGGCGGCGAGCCAGTTGACGCCCTCCGCCTGGAGCCATCCGCGCGCCCGGTCCGCGCTCGACAGATCGACCGTGCCCTGCCAGCTCGGCGGCGGGCTGCCGTGGTCCGGTTCGAACCAGCGGCCGGCCACGACCGTGGTCTCCAGCAGCCAGCGGTACAGCGCCGCCCGGGCCAGGTCGGCGTCCTGCGGGGACTCCTCGGCCTCGAGCCGGCTCCGGGCGTAGAGCCGCAGCAGGTCGTGGAGCCGGTACCGGTCTCCCGGCGCACCCAGCAGCCCGGTCTCGACCAGTTCCTCCAGCGCGTCCTCGGCGTCGAACAGCGGCTGACCGGTCAGCCGGGCGGCGCAGGCCGCGCCGACGTCCGGGCCGGGGACCAGGGCGAGACGCCGGAACAGCCGGGCGGCGGCGGGCGTCAGCTGACGGTAGGACAGGTCGAACGCGGCGGCCACCCGCAGGTCCCCGGCGGCCAGCGCGTCCAGCCGACGGTCCTCGACGGCGAGCCGGTCCGCGAGCCGGCGGACGGTCCAGCCGGTGCGGGTGGCCAGCCAGTTGCCCGCCACCCGTAACGCGAGCGGCAGCTGACCGCAGCGCTCGGCGACATCGGCGAGGGCGGCCGGATCGGCGGCGGCGCGATCGGCTCCGACGAGTGAGGTCAGGAACCCGGCCGCCTCCGCGGGGTCCAGTTCCCCGAGCGGCAACCGGTGCACGCTGTCCAGGCCGGTCAGCATCCGCCGGCTCGTCACCACGACCATGCCCGCGCCCGCGGCCGGCAGCAGCGGGCGCACCTGGCTCTCGTCACGGGCGTTGTCCAGGACCAGCAGACAGCGCCGCTCCGCCAACAGCCGCCGGTACAGCGCGGGATGACTGGACGGCCCGGCCTGCGCCAGGTCCCGGTCGGCCACCTGAAGGGCCTTCAGCACGTTGAGCACGAGTTCGGCGGGACCGGGCGGATCGTCGTCCGTGCCGCGCAGGTCCAGGACCAGCTGCCCGTCCGGGAAACGGTCCGCGAGATCCCGGGCCGCGTGCAGCGCCAGCGTCGTCTTGCCCGTGCCCGGCGGACCGCACACCGCCACCACCACCGGCTGGGCCCCGGCCTCGTGCGCCGCGAGCTCCGTCAGCCGCGCCAACTCCCGTTCCCGGCCCACGAAGTCGTCCACGCCCCGCGGAAACGCCCGAACGCCCACCGGGCTGTAGCCCCCGGCGCGCCCGGCCCGGGCCGCCGTCAGCAGCCGCTGCCGCAGGGCCTCGTCCAGGCCCAGACCGTCAGCGAGCGCGGCGACGGTCCGCCGCTGGGGAGCCGCCCGCCGTCCCCGCTCCAGATCCCCGATGCCCCGCACGCTCACGCCCGACGCCTCCGCCAGACCCTCGATGGTCTGCGACGCGGACAGCCGCAACTCCCGCAGCAGCGCCCCGAACGCCGTCCGCTCCCCGCTCAACCCCGCCCCTTCGCTCCGACATGCCCCCGCCGTCGCCCCCGAGCATGATCATCCGAATTCTAGTGCCGCGGCAGGCAACGTTTGCCCGTCAAGGAGCGGCGTCCGGTGCGTGCTCTCGGTGTGCCGGCCGGAAGTCCTCGTACTGGACGTACT
>NZ_JBFAKW010000132.1:0-26317 GCF_040655955.1 Streptomyces sp. NPDC050263
TCGCCGCACCGGCCGAAAGCCCAAGTACGTCCAGTACGAGGACTTCCGGCCGGCACACCGAGAGCACGCACCGGACGCCGCTCCTTGACGGGCAAGCGTTGCCTGCCGCGGCACTAGTTGCCGTCCAGGTCCAGGGCGGGCGGCGCGGGCATCGCGTTGTTCAGGGCGATGATCTGCTCGTCCTTCGTGGCGGGCTCGCTCGGCATGGCGTTGTTGAGCGAGACGATCTGCGCGTCCTTGGTGGTCGGCTCGCTGGGCATCGCGTTGTTCTGCGGAGAGACGGTCGCGTCCTTCGTCAGGTCGTCGCTCATGGTCCTTCAGTTCCTCTGCTGTGGTGACGAGTGAGGAACGCCCGTCCGGAAGCTCCCCCCGAGGGCGTCCGGACGAGCGCTCGGAGCCGCACATTAGCCGTAGGGCTCCTGGCCGGACCGCCTGCCCCCCGACGCGACGGTCTGACTCCCGAAACAGTGCCGGGCGGCGATAAACAAACGCTGAACGCCCGACCCGCGCCCCAGGCGTTCAGCCCGCGGACGTCGGCGCGAGGAGCGTGCGCACGACCTGGGCCTCCGGAGCGGCGCTCTGCTCGAAGAGGTTGAGCGCCTCGCGCCAGCAGGCCTTGGCCCGGTCCGCCTGGCCCAGCCCGGCGAGGGTGCGACCCAGCAGCGTCAGGACGTTCCCGCGCATGCGGTCGCCGCCGATGACTCCCAGGGTGAGCGCCACCTCGGCGTGCTGGGCCGCCTGGGCGGGGCGTCGCGCGGCGAGGTGCACCTGTGCGATGCGGAAGTTGGTCACGCCTTCCCACAGCCGCTGCCGGTGCTCCTTGAAGATGCGCAGGGCGTCGGCGAACTCGTGGAGCGCCTCGCCGTACCGGTCGGCCTGGGTCAGCGCGACCCCCAGCGCGAAGTGGCTGTTGGCGAGGCGCACCGACCGGCCGATCTCGCTGTGCGCCGCGAGGCCGTGGCGGGCGATCTCGACGGCCTTGGCGGTGTCGCCCATCCCCAGGTACGCGCGGGACAGGTTGCCGAGGGCCGTGGCCTCGAAGGGCCGGTTCTGCGCCGCCCGCAGGCCTTCGAGGGCCTGGTCGAAGAACACCTTGCCGTCGGCGAACCGGCCCTGGTGCAGGCAGATGAGTCCCCGGTTGTTGGCCACCCAGCTGACGGCGGTGGCGTCCCGGGCGTTGTCGGCGAGCTCCATGGCGACCCGGGCCTCGTCCTCCGCCTCCTCGATGCGGCCGGAGACCAGGAGGACATCGCTGAGGACGGTCCGGGCCCTGCCCTCCGCCCGTTCGTCGGCCATGGTCCGGGTGGCGTCGCAGGTGGCCCGCGCCGTCATCTCGTACTGGTACGAGCTGGCTCCCGACTCGGTCAGGTCCTTGGCCGCCCAGAGAAGATCGACGGCCCTGCGCAGCCGCTCGGTCCCCGCGGCCTGTCGGACGCAGGCCAGCAGCGGCCCCGCCTCCGTGTACAGCCAGTCGAGGGCGGCCGCCCCCTCGGTGAGGCGCAGCCCCGGGTACCGCGTGGGCTCCAGGTGGTCGACGAGCCGGTCCATGGGGTGCTCGATCTCGTACACCTGTGCGGTCGTCGCCAGATAGAAGTCCAGCAGCCGCGACAGCGCCGTCTTTCGCTCACCGGCCGGCGACTCGTCCCGCTCCGCGCACGCACGCGCGTAGAGCCGTACGAGGTCGTGGAAGCGGTAGCGGCCGGGAGCCGCCGACTCCAGCAGGGAGGTGTCGACAAGGGACTCCAGGAGGTCCTCGGTGTCCTCGGCCGCCAGGTCCAGCACGGCCGCCGCTGCCGCCAGGGAGATGTCCGGGCCGTCCGCCAGGCCCAGCAGGCGGAAGGCGCGGGCCTGCGCCGGTTCCAGTTGGCCGTAGCCCAGCTCGAAGGTGGCCTTCACGGCCAGGTCGCCGGCCTGGAGCTCGTCGAGTCTGCGCCGCTCGTCCGCGAGCTTCCTGGCCAGCACCGTCACCGTCCAGGTGCGGCGGGCGGCCAGCCGGGAGGCCGCGATGCGGATCGCCAGCGGCAGGAAGCCGCAGGCCGCCACCACGTCGAGGGCCGCCTTCCGCTCCGCGGCCACCCGCTCCTCGCCGACGATCCTGGTGAACAGGGCCAGCGCCTCGTCGGGGGACATGACGTCCAGGTCGACGAGGTGCGCGCCCGCCAGGTCCACCATCCGCACCCGCGCGGTGACCAGCGCCGCGCAGCCCTCGGTGCCGGGCAGCAGCGGGCGCACCTGGGCCGCGTCCTTCGCGTTGTCCAGCAGCACGAGGACCCGACGGCCGTCCAGCAGCGAGCGGTACAGCGCGGCCCGCTCCTCCAGGGAGTCGGGGATCGCAGAGTCGGCGGTGCCCAGGGCCCGCAGGAACGAACCGAGGACCGTCTCCGGCTCCGCGGCCCGGGGGCCCGCGCCCTGGAGGTCCACGTACAGCTGCCCGTCGGGGAAGGCCGAACGGGCCTGGTGGGCCACGTGCACGGCGAGCGTCGTCTTGCCCACGCCGCCGATGCCGGCCAGCGCCGACACCGCCATCACCCGGCCGCCGTGCGCGCCCCGCCCGCCTCGCCGCCGTTCGTCGCCGGTGCCCGCCAGCACCTCGCTGAGCTCGGTCACGAAGGACGCGCGGCCGGTGAAGTCGGGCACGGTCGCCGGGAGTTGCGCCGGACGGACCCGCACCACCGCCGGTTCCGCGGTCGGCTCCGTCGGCTCGGCGAGCTCCGGGTCGGCCTGGAGGATGCGGCGCTGCAACTCCCGCAGCCCCGCCCGCGGGTCCACGCCCAGCTCCTCCGCCAGCAGCCGCCGGGTGTCCGCGTACACCGCGAGCGCCTCCGCCTGCCGGCCGCCCCGGTACAGCGCCAGCATCAGCAGCTCGCGCAGCCGCTCGCGCAGCGGGTACGCGGCCGTCAGCGCCGTGAGCTCGGAGACCGCCTCGGCGTGGCAGCCCTGCTCCAGGTCCATGTCCAGGCGGGATTCGAGGAGGCCGAGCCGCCACTCCTCCAGCCGGACGCGCTGCGCCTCCGCGTACGGTCCGGGGACGCCGGCCAGCGCCTCCCCGTCCCACAGCCCCAGGGCGCGGTTCAGCACTTCACGGGCCTGGGACAGGTCCCCGGCCGCCTTCGCCTTCTCGGCCGCCGCCGCCCACTCCTGCGCCACCGTCAGGTCCAGCGCCCCCGGGCCCAGCCCGCGCACCGCGTATCCGCCGGACTCGCTCACCAGGACGCCCGGGTCCAGTGCCTTCCGCAGCCGCGAGGCGTACGTCCGCACCGCCGCCAGGGCCTGCGACGGCGGATCCTGGCCCCACAGGGCGTCGATCAGTTCGGCGGCCGTCGCCGTGCGGCCCGCGCGCAGCAACAGGGCGGTCAACAGGGCGCGTTGCTGGGGGGAGCCGGTGGCAAGCTGCTCGTCCCCGCGCCGTGCGCGCACCGGGCCGAGCACGGCGAAGCGCAGCGCCGCCGACTCCTCGGGGGAGGCGGGGCGCCACTGCTCCGGCACACGCGGGCCGCCGTGTCCTACCCGGTCGTCCATCAGGGCTCCCTTTAGGCATCCGAATTACCTGTTCAGTTTGCCCTGTCCATGCCGGAACCGTCAGCTTCCCGTCTTGGTGTCCGGGAGGCGGACAGGAGTCCACACATCCCTCACCTCTCGTGTGCACACATCCCCGCAGAGTCGATCAGGTCCGGCCCGGACCACTAGCTGACGATCCGTCAGATCGGCGCTACCGTGCCCACATGGAGACCACACCGACGAGTACGACGCCCGCCACGCCCCTCCCGCTGATCATCTCCGTCGACGACCACACCGTGGAGCCCGGCACCGTCTGGCAGGACCGCCTCCCGAAGAAGTACCTCGACACCGGACCCCGCGTGGTCCGGGCCCCGCTGAAGGAGATGACCTTCCTCGGCGGCCGCTTCAAGCCCGTCATGGGCGAGCCCGGCGACGACGGCCCCATCGGCGACTGGTGGATCTACGAGGACCTGCACCGCCCGCTCACCCGCCTCGACACCGCCGTCGGCTTCAGCCGGGACGAGATCAAGCTGGAGGTCATCACCTTCGAGCAGATGCGCCCGGGCTCCTACGACGTCCCGTCCCGCCTCGCCGACATGGACGTCAACCACGTCCAGTCGGCCGTCTGCTTCCCCACCTTCCCGCGCTTTTGCGGCCAGACCTTCACCGAGGCCGCCGACCACGAACTGGGCCTGCTCTGCGTGCGCGCCTACAACGACTGGATGGTGCAGGAGTGGTGCGGCCCGCAGGCCCGGGGCCGGCTCATCCCGCTCACCCTCATACCCCTCTGGGACGCCGAGCTGGCCGCGGCGGAGGTCCGGCGCAACGCCGCCCGCGGGGTCCGGGCGGTCGCCTTCTCCGAGATCCCCCCGCACCTCGGCCTGCCCTCCGTCCACACCGACTACTGGGACCCGTTCCTCGCCGCCTGCGACGAGACCGGCACGGTCGTCGCCATGCACATCGGCTCCTCCAGCCGCATGCCCTCCACCTCCGCCGACGCCCCGCCGGCCGTCGGCTCCACCATCACCTTCGCCAACTGCTGCTTCTCGATGGTCGACTGGCTGATGAGCGGCAAGTTCGAACGCTTCCCCGACCTGAAGGTGATGTACGCGGAGGGCCAGATCGGCTGGATCCCCTACATCCTGGAGCGCGCCGACGTGGTGTGGGAGGAGAACCGGGGCTGGGGCGGGGTCGCCGACAAGGTCCACCGTCCCCCGTCCGAGCTGTTCGCCGACCACGTCTACGGCTGCTTCTTCGACGACGCCTTCGGTCTGCGCAACCTCGACTCCATCGGCCTCGGCAACGTCCTCTACGAGACCGACTACCCGCACTCCGACTCCACCTGGCCGAAGTCCCGGGAGGTCGGCGAGGCGCAGATGGGGCACCTGGACCCGGAGGTGGTCGAGCGGATCGTCCGGGGCAACGCGATCGACCTGCTGGGGCTGACCCCCGACGGCCTGTGGAGCCCGCGGTGAGCCTCGCCTACGGCATCCAGCTCCCCGTCCAGTCCCAGTCCACGATCTACGCCGAGCCGTGGGAGGCGGACGCCGGTCCCGCCGACCTGGTGGCGATCGCGCGGGCCGCCGACCGGGCCGGGTTCGCGTATGTCGCCGGCTGCGACCATGTGGCGATCCCGCGTCGGCTCGCGGAGGCGATGAGCACCGTCTGGTACGACCCCGTCGCCACCCTCGCCCATCTCGCCGCCGTGACCGAACGCGTCCGGCTGCTGGCGCATGTCGCGGTCGTCGGCCTGCGGCACCCGCTCGTCACGGCGAAGCAGTACGCCACCCTCGACCACCTCTCGGGCGGCCGGCTGATCCTCGGGGTGGGGGCCGGACACGTACGGGAGGAGTTCGAGGCGCTCGGGGTGGACTTCGAGCGGCGGGGGGCCGTCCTCGACGAGACGCTCGACGCGCTGGGGGCCGCGCTGGGGGAGGAGGAGTTCCCGGTGCATCACGGGAAGCTGTACGACTTCGAGGGGCTCGGGCAGCGGCCCCGCCCGGCCCAGGCGCGCGTCCCGCTGTGGGTCGGCGGATCCTCCCCGGCCGCCGTGCGCCGGGCAGCGCTCAAGGGGGACGGCTGGCTGCCCCAGGGCGACCCGAGGGAGCGGCTGCCCGCACAGATCGATCGGATCCGACGGCTGAGGGCCGAGGCGGGGATCGACGCCCCGCTCACGATCGGAGCCATCGCCGAGCCGCTCTACGTCGGCGTCCCCGACTGGGACGTAGGCCGCCGCACCCTCACCGGGACGCCGGAGGCCCTCGCCCGGTCGCTGCGCGCCTACCGGGCGATGGGCGTGCACCAGATACAGGTGCGGTTCCGCTGCCGCGGCCGTGCTGAACTCACCGACCAGATCGAGGCGTTCGGCGCGGAGGTGGCCCCCCTGCTCTCGGACGGCCCGCAGGACGGCCCTTCTTGAACCTTTGAACATGTCCACGCCGAGCCGCGTATGTACGAACGTACGGACGTGCGGCCGCACGGCCGTGCTGGCTCCCGGCGGAAGGACCCGTGAAGTGCGATCCACCGAGCGCCCCTCCCAGCGACTCTCCGTCGCGCTCGCCTGCGCGGAGGGCGACTGGCCGGACGACGGCTGGCCGGCCCCGGACGACCCCTACGTGGGCCGGGCCGTGCGGCTCTCGCCGCCCTTCCGCGTCCCCGGCGGCGTGGACGTGGTCGTCGTGCGCTGCGAGGACCCGGTGGCCGTACTGCGGGGCCGGGGCCTGGAGGCCGACGGCGTCCCGGTGATCTTCATCAGCCCCCGCCGGGACACCCAGACGGTGGTCGAGGTGTTCCGGAGCGGGGCGGGCTATCTGGCCGAGGGCGACTACTGCGCCCACATGCTGTCCTCTGCGGTCGTGGCGGCCACCGTCGGGCACACCTACCTCTCGCCGTCCGCGTGCGCCGCGCTGCGGGACGGGGTCCGGCGGATGCCCACGGACGGCGTCGCCGGCGGTGGCGTCGGCGACGGCGTCGAGCGGCTGCGGGCGCTGCTCTCACCGCGTGAACGGCAGGTCATGGAGCTGCTGTCGACCGGTCTGGGCGCGCAGGAGATCGGGCTGAGATTACGGCTGAGCGAGAAGACCGTCCGCAACAACCTCAGCAACATCTACGCCAAGCTGGACGCGCGGGGCAGCACGGACGCGGTGCTGCGCTGGCTCGGGGCCACACCGCCCACGTCCGTGCTTCGCGTCTGAGAACGAGTCAGTCGCTCATCCCTGCGCCGGAATATCCGCCGGTGAGATCTCCACGTCGGTGACGTTGTCGCCGCCCTCGCCGAATCCGGGCTCCGCCCTGAGGCTGTTGCCCGAGTTGACGATTCCGTTCGCCTCGGGAGTTCCGCATTTCACGTTGCGGAGCCAGAGTCGACCGTCCGGAGTTCCGTTCTTCAGGATCTGCGGATAGAAGACGTGCACCGTCGCGGCGCCCTCGCTCGGTGCGAAGAACACCTTCTGGCCGTCCTGCGCCTCGTTGTACGTGGCCCGCAGGAATCCGCTCACGTCGGTTCGCTTCGCGGACCACATGAAGAAACCGATGCTGTCCGCCTGGACGGTGTCGGTGCGGCTCAGTTCGAGGCTGGTCGTCTTGTCGTCCGTCGTGATGTTGAATTCCGAGGTGTTGAAACTGACGCCGATCTCGAAGATCGAGCCCGCCAGTTTCGAGTCGGCCGCGGCGACGAACCCGTCCTCCAGCTGAACGGTCCGGCTGACGGACGTGCTCACCTTGAAGGACTTCGAAGCGGTGCCGGTCGATCCGCAGTTGTCGGTCACCGCGGAGACCCGCTGATTGGGCCCGAGGCTGTTCCGTTTGTTCTGGACCGGGACGAAATCGCAGTCCGCCAGTCCGGCCGAGTTCGACGCGCAGTCGGCGGTCACCTCGGAGGGGGTGGCGGCGCCCGCCTGGTTCATCAGCGGGACGGCCACGGCGAGGGCGGCGACCGGGGCCAGGGCGAGAGTGATGCGCTTCTTCTTGCTGCGGTGGCTCTTGGCGCGGCCGGTGCGGCTCATGGGGTTCTCCTGGGAGGGAAAGAGGGGCATTGTCCTGCGGTGATCTGCGCCTGGAAGATCAGCAGTCCTCCAGGACCGCCTTGGATGTGCCGTCGACGAGACCGGGTGCGCCCGCGGCGCCCGGCAGGACGACAGGGCCCTCGACGACCTCCGGCGCGGTGAAGTTCTTCTCCGGGGAGGGGTTCACGGCGAAGCTTCCGGGGTCGGCGTCGATCCGCACCCGCCATTCGCCGGTCATGCGCTGCATCTTCGGTGTGAACTCCATGTGGAGCACCTTTCCGACCGGCACCTCGCGTTCCTCGGTGTCGCCCGCCGAAGCCGACTTCGTGGTCATGTCCAGGGTGCCCTTGTGCTTGAGCCAGGACCCGCTCAAGGCCCCGAAGAGACCTCCTCCGCCGCCTTGTTGGGTGACGGTGTACTTGCCCTGGCCCTGGGCCGTCGACGCCGACCAGCTGATGGAGACCTTCGCCGGTTCGGTGGCGTTCGGCTCGCAGTTCGGGAAATCGATGGACGACTTCTCGGTGGGGCCGTCGAAGGTCTCGAAGTTCGTCTCGACGAAGTCGCAGTTGTCGGCCTGGAACCCGTCCGCGAAAGCGCCGCCGAAGTCGCTCACCGAGCGCTGCTTGCCGTTGACCACCGCGGAGCGCTCGCACATCGACATGATCTGGTCGGGCGTTTTCTCCTCCGCCGCGTTGGCCGAGGGAAGCAGCGCGATGACGGCTCCGCCGGTCGCGAGCGCGGCGCCGATCGCCACGTATCGGACTTTCCTGTTCCGTAGTTTTCTCCTGGCCACGCCGAACTCCGTCCTTGGGGATGTCTTTGCCGAGCTGTGAAGAATTATTGGGGTCCCGTACAGGCCCTGGACAGAGTCAAATGTCCCGACCTTTCGGTCGCTTGATATGTGCTTGTGCAATTCTGTGGCGGTGTACGCCGAGGTCCGACCTACATCTGACGATTCGTCAGCTACGGCGTTACGATGCTGAGCTCCAGCGATGTGAAGGGGGCTCACATGGGCAAGCTCGACGGACGGGTCGTCCTCGTCACCGGGGCCGCGCGGGGCCAGGGCGAGCAGGAGGCGCGGCTGTTCCGGGAGGAGGGCGCGGAGGTCGTCGTGGCCGATGTGCTCGACGAGCAGGGGCAGGCGCTCGCGGACGAGATAGGGGCGCGGTACGTCCACCTCGACGTCGGACGGGAGGACGCCTGGCAGTCCGCCGTGCGCACCGTGCAGGAGACCCACGGCCGGCTCGACGGCCTCGTCAACAACGCCGGCATCCTGCGCTTCAACGCCCTCGTCGACACGCCCCTCGACGAGTTCATGCAGGTCGTGCAGGTCAACCAGGTCGGCTGCTTCCTCGGTGTGAAGACGGTGGCGCCGGTGCTGACGGACGGCGGCACGATCGTCAACACGGCCTCGTACACCGCGCTGACCGGGATGGCGGCGGTGGGCGCGTACGCGGCGACCAAGCACGCGATCCTCGGGCTCACCCGGGTCGCCGCCCTGGAGCTCGCGCCGCGCGGGATCCGGGTCAACGCGATGTGCCCCGGCGCCGTCGACACCGCGATGTCCAACCCGTCCCTGCTGGACCCGGACGCGGACCCCGAGGAGACCTCGAAGGCCCTCGACGGGCTGTATCGCAAGCTCGTGCCGCTCGGCCGGATCGGCCGGCCCGAGGAGGTGGCGAGGCTCGCCCTCTTCCTCACCTCGGAGGACTCCTCGTACATCACCGGCCAGCCGTTCGTGATCGACGGGGGCTGGCTGGCCGGGGTGTCCTTGTTCTGAGACCCGAACCAGTCTACTGACTGGTCGTCAGGTATTGACGGTGCATGCCGCCGGTGCCACAGTCGGCGGCAGTTGAACCTGACGGTGTGTCAGAAACGATTGCTCTTGACTGACTGGGGACGGTGAACCTCCTTGGAATTCGGGCTCTTTGTACAGGGATACGTGGGCAAGCGTGCCGAGACCGATCCGCTGGCCGAGCACAAGGCGCTGATGGAGGAGACCGAGTACGTCATCCAGGCGGACAAGTCCGGGTTCAAGTACGCCTGGGCGTCCGAGCACCACTTCCTGGAGGAGTACTCGCACCTCTCCGCCAACGACGTCTTCCTCGGCTACCTCGCCCATGCGACGGAGCGGATCCATCTGGGCTCGGGCATCTTCAACCCGCTCGCCCAGGTCAACCACCCGGTGAAGGTCGCCGAGAAGGTCGCCATGCTCGACCATCTCACCGAGAACCGCTTCGAGTTCGGCAGCGGACGCGGCGCCGGCTCGCACGAGATCCTCGGCTTCCTCCCCGGGATCACCGACATGAACTACACGAAGGAGATCTGGGAGGAGACCATCGCCGAGTTCCCGAAGATGTGGCTCCAGGACGAGTACGTCGGCTTCCAGGGCAAGCACTGGCAGCTGCCGCCGCGCAAGGTCCTGCCGAAGCCGTACGGGAAGTCGCACCCGGCGATGTGGTACGCGGCCGGGTCGCCGCCGTCGTACGCGATGGCCGCGCGCAAGGGGCTGGGCGTCCTCGGCTTCAGCATCCAGAAGGTCTCCGACATGGAGTGGGTGCTGGAGCAGTACAAGACGGCGGTGGTGAACGCCGAGCCGATCGGTGACTTCGTCAACGACAACGTGATGGTGACGACGACGGCGATCTGTGCGCCCACGCACGACGAGGCGATCCGGATCGCCGTGGACGGCGGGCTGCACTACCTGCCGTCGCTGGTGTTCCGCTACCACGACACGTTCCCGAAGCCCGAGGGCTTCCCCGTCTGGCCGGAGACGCTGCCCGAGTACAACGCCGAGTTCGTCGAACTCCTCATCGAGGAGGAGCTGTTGATCTGCGGCGACCCGGACGAGGTGACGCGGCAGTGCAAGCGGTGGGAGCAGGCGGGCGCTGACCAGCTGTCGTTCGGGCTGCCGGTCGGGGTGCCGAAGGAGGAGACGCTCCAGACGATCCGGTTGATCGGGGAGCACGTGATTCCGAAGATCGACACGGATCCTGTGCATCGGACCACGCGGTTTCGGCAGGGCGCGTAAGCGCCGTGGGCGTGCGGGGCGTGGGCGTGCGGGTCGTGTGGCGACTGCGGGCCCGTCGTGGCTTGTCGCACACACGCGGCGGTGGCCGCATGTCGATACAGCCCCGCGCCCCTGAAAGATCCTGATCACCCCGGAGTCGAGGAGGCGCTGCATGCTCGATCACGTCATCAGGGGCGCGACCGTCGTTGACGGGACCGGCGCGCCCGCCTTCGTCGCCGATGTCGGGATCCGGGACGGGCGGATCGCCGTCGTCGGCCCGGTCGCCGAAGAGTCCCGTACGTCCGAGGACGCCGCCGGGCTCGTCCTCGCGCCCGGGTTCGTGGATCCGCATACGCATTACGACGCCCAGCTGTTCTGGGACCCGTACGCCACCCCGTCCCTGAACCACGGGGTGACCACGGTCGCGGCCGGGAACTGCGGGTTCACGCTCGCGCCCCTCAACGCCGCTCGTCCTGAGGACGCCGACTACACCCGCCGCATGATGTCCAAGGTGGAGGGGATGTCCCTGGTCGCGTTGGAGGAGGGGGCGCCCTGGAGTTGGAGCGGGTTCGGGGAGTACCTGGACGCGCTGGAGGGGCGGATCGCCGTCAACGCGGGCTTCATGGTGGGGCATTGCGCGCTGCGGCGGTATGTGATGGGGCCCAAGGCGGTGGGCGGGCAGCCGAGCGACGAGCAACTGGCCGCCATCGTCAAGCTGTTGCACGAGGCCATGGACGCGGGGGCCTGGGGCTTCTCCACCACCCAGTCCTCGACGCACTCCGACGGGGACGGGCAGCCCGTCGCGTCGCGGCACGCGCTGCCCGCCGAGCTGCTGGCGATGTCGCGGGCCGTCGGCGAGCACGAGGGCACGCAGATCGAGGCGATCGTGGCCGGTTGCCTGGACCAGTTCAGCGACGCCGAGATCGATCTGTTCGTCGAGATGAGCGCGGCGGCCGGACGCCCCCTGAACTGGAACGTCCTCACGATCGACGCGGCCGTCCCGGAGCGGGTGCCCCGGCAGCTGTTCGCGAGCGAGCGGGCGCGCAAGGCCGGGGGGAGGGTCGTGGCGCTGACCATGCCGATCCTCACGCCGATGAACATGTCCCTGGGCACGTTCTGCGCGCTGAACCTGATCCCGGGGTGGGGGCCGATCCTCGCCCTGCCGGTCCCGGAGCGCATCGACCGGCTGCGCGACCCGGAGGTCCGGGCGGAGATGCTGCGACGCGCGGAGTCGAAGGAGGCGGGCGTCTTCCGGCGGCTGGCGAACTTCGGGCGGTATGTCATCGGCGACACGTACAGCGCGGCGAACGAGGGGCTCACCGGCCGGGTGGTGCGGGACATCGCCGCCGAGCGCGGGCTGGACTCCTTCGCCTGCCTGGTCGAGATCTGCGCGGCCGACGAGCTGCGGACGGTCCTGTGGCCGATGCCCACGGACAACGACCCGGACTCCTGGGCGCTGCGGGCGGAGACCTGGCAGCACGAGGACGTCCTGCTCGGCGGCTCCGACGCCGGCGCGCACCTGGACCGCATGTGCGGGGCGCCGTACACCACCCGCTTCCTCGGGGACTGTCTGCGCGGCCGGAAGCTCACCGGTCTGGAACAGGCGGTGAAGATGCTCACGGACGATCCGGCGCGGCTCTTCGGGCTGCGGGAGCGGGGGCGGATCCAGGAGGGCTTCCACGCGGACCTCGTCCTGTTCGACCCGGAGCGGATCGACGCGGGCAAGGCCACCCTGGTGCACGACCTGCCGGGTGACAGTCCGCGGCTGGACTCCAGGGCGATCGGGGTGCGGGCGGTCTGGGTCAACGGTGTGGCGGCCATCCGGGACGACGTCGTGACGGGCGCCGTGCCGGGGCGGGTGCTGCGCTCCGGGCGGGACACCAGGACGGTGAGCACGAGGTGAGCGGTGAGGTGACCGAAGGCGAACCGCCCGAGGGCGAAGTGACCCAGGGCGAAGTGACCCAAGGCGAAGTGACCCAGGGCGAGGTGGCCCAAGGCGGAGCGGCCGAGGGTGAAGTCCCCGACGGGCAGCGGCTGTTCGTGGGCGGGGTCTGGGTCGAACCCGACGGCGGGCACTACGAGATCGTCGACCCGGCGACCGAGGGGACCGTCGGGTGGGCCCCGGAGGCCTCGCGGGATCAGGTGCGGGCGGCCTGCGCCGCAGCCCGCGAGGCCTTCGGGCCGTGGTCGCGCACCTCGCCGGAGGAGCGCGCGGCGGTGCTCGGCCGGGCCGCGGACATCATCCGCGCCCGGCTGGTGCCGTACGCCACGCTCGCCCAGGCGGAGACGGGCGCGACGACCGGGACCGCGCGCGGGATGCAGGTCGGGGTGGGCGTGGCCCGCTTCAGGCGCTACGCGCGCGTGGAGCCCGCCGAGTGGCCGATCCCGCCGCAGATCAACGAGGCCGGCCCGATGGGCAAGGCCGGGGTGATGGGCGCGGTGGCCGTCCGGCAGCCGGTCGGGGTCGTCACCTGCATCACCTCCTACAACAACCCCTGGGCGAACCCGGCGGGCAAGATCGCCCCCGCCCTCGCCATGGGCAACACGGTGGTGGTGAAGCCGGCCCCGCAGGACCCCCTGTCCGTCTACCGGATGGCGGAGGCGCTGGAGGCGGCGGGCGTGCCGCGCGGGGTGGTGAACGTGGTCTCCGGGCGCGCGGTCGGCATCGGCGAGACGGCGGTGTCGTCCCGGGACGTCGACATGGTGAGCTTCACCGGCTCGACGGCCGTCGGACAGCGCATCGCCGAGGTGTGCGGCCGGGACATGAGACGCCAGTTGATGGAGCTGGGCGGGAAGGGCGCGGCGGTCGTCCTGGACGACGCGGACGTCGGCTCGGCGGTGGCCGGCATCGGGACGACCTTCTCCTTCTACAGCGGCCAGATCTGCACGGCCCCCACGCGGGTGCTGGCGCAGCGCGGGGTGTACGACCGGCTGGTGGAGCAACTGGCCGCGTATGCAGGTCGGTTGAAGGTGGGAGATCCGAGGGAGGCGGGGACGGTCGTCGGGCCGGTGATCTCGGCCGCGCACCGGGACCGGGTGGAGGCGTACGTCGAACTGGGCCGGAAGGAGGGGGCGGTGGTCGTCGCGGGAGGCGAACGCCCGTCCCTGGACCGGGGTTTCTACGTCGCCCCGACCCTCCTCGCCGACTGCACGAACGACATGCGGGTGGCCCGGGAGGAGATCTTCGGACCGGTGGTGACGGTCGTCCCGTTCGACGAGGAGGACGAGGGCGTCGCCCTGGCCAACGACAGCGACTACGGCCTCATCGACTACGTCTGGTCGGCCGACGTGGCCCGCGCCTTCCGGGTGGCCCGGCAGCTGCGGGCCGGGGGCGTCGGCATCAACACCGTGGGCCGCAACATGGAGGCCCCGTTCGGCGGGTTCAAGAGAAGCGGCGTCGGCCGGGACGTCGGCTCGTACGCGCTGCACGCGTACAGCGAGGTGCAGGCGATCGTCTGGCCGGGATGACGTGCATGGCGTGCATGACCCGCATGGCGTGCACGTCGTGACTGACGTGCATGACTGACGTGCCCTTTGGAGCCACGGGGCTGTCCCGGGCGTGCAGACAGGGTGGGGCCGGAGGCCCAAAACCGGCCAGTAGCCTCCGAATCGCGCGGGCGGGCACGTAGCGTCCCGACGCGGGAGACACGGACAGCAGTTCTGTCCATTCGACGTGTCTACCCCTGAAGGACATACAGAAAACGTTCTGGAGACCACACTTGAAGCTCGCCAAGCGTCTCGCCCTCACCACCACGGCCGTCGCCGTCGCGACCGCCGGTACCCTCCTCGCCACGACGGCCGATGCCGCGCCCGCGCAGTCGTCCGTCACCCCGGTCAAGGCTCCCGCCGCCCTCAAGGTGCCGGACGGCAACCGTCTCACCGGCGTCTTCGACGCCAAGGGCGTCCAGACCTACACCTGCACCGACGGCGCCTGGAAGCTCCTGGAGCCCGCCGCCACCCTGTCGGCCAAGAGAGACCGCGCGCACCGCCCGGTCGCGCTGCACTCCCGCGGCCCGGTCTGGGTCTCCACGGTGGACGGCAGCGCCGTCAACGCCGCGGCGGCCGTCACCTCCCCGAAGGCCGGCACCATCCCCGAGCTGCTCCTGAAGGCCACCGCCACGCGCGGCGCGGGCGTCTTCGCGGACGTCAGCTACATCCAGCGCCTCGACACGACCGGCGGGGTGGCCCCGGCCACGGCCTGCACGGGCGCCGACCAGGTCAGCGTGCCGTACACGGCCACGTACACGTTCTACAAGCCGGCGAAGTGACCCGAGCCGCGCGGTAGGCGGTGACACCCGCGCGGTAGGCGGTGGCAACGGCAGCGGCCCCCTACGGATCCGAGGAAGGATCCGTAGGGGGCTGTGTCGTGTCCGGTGCTATGCGTGATCCGGCTTCGGCTCGGCAGTGCCGTCCGCGGCCGCCCCGGGTTTCGTGTGGAGGATGTCGCGGGCCTGTTCCGCGGCGCGGGTGATGCTCTCCGAGACGAAGTCGAGGTAGCGGGCGATGTTCTCGAGGCGGACGGCGGCCGGGGTCCGGACGCCGAGGACGCCGACGCCCTGCCGTGCGGTCTCGGCGACCTGGGCGGTGCCGCGGGCGCTGGCCATCATCGAGTCGTACATGATGTCGTCGTCGACGACGTAGCGCTCGCGGCGGCGTTCGTCGCGTTCCCGGCGGACCATGCCCTGGCTGTCGAGGAACGCGACCGCCTTGGAGACGGACGCCGGGCTGACCTGGAGGCGCTGGGCGAGTTCGGACGCGGTGAGGCTCCCCGAGTCCGTGAGCAGGAGGCCGGCCAGCACCCGGGCCATCATCGTGGGCGTGCCCGACTGTATGAACACGGTGGTGAGCACCTCCTCGTACGCGCGCACCGCCTCCGCGTCGCGCCCGTGGGGCTGCGGGGGCGCCTTCGGGTCGCGGGGCGCGGTCTGCCTGCGGCGGTGGGCGCGGTGTTCGGTGGCGCGGTGGGCGAGTTCGGCTCGGTAGGCGGTGGGGCCGCCGTTGCGCATCACCTCACGCGTGACCGTCGAGGTCGGGCGGTCGATGCCTCTGGCGATCTCCGCGTAGGCGAGGCCGTCGGCCAGGCCCAGCGCGATCTGCTGGCGTTCCTGCTGGGTGAGCCTGCCTCCCGGCATCGCGGTCTCCTTCGTGCTCCGTGGCGCTCCGTGGCGCTCCGTGGTGCTCCGTGGTGTCTCCCAATATAGCGTTCACTCCCGTTTCATTGCAACGCGCCCGGTCTGGCTATTGCGTTAGTCGCCAGTCCGTTGCAACGATTTATCTGCTCTCACCTGCGTCAATGCTATTTCTATGCAACGACTACGTTGCCAAGTTCATGAACGCAACGTAGCTTTTCGTTCATCGGAAACAGCGACTCCAAGGAGAGCAAGATGCAGAAGTTCGACACCCCCGCCCCCGTCTCCACCGTCCTCGACATCCCCGCGGGTCGTATCCGGTTCATCGCCGCCGACCGCTCCGACACCACGGTCGAGGTCCTGCCCGCGAACGCCTCCAAGAGCCGCGATGTGAAGGCGGCGGAGCAGATCACGGTCGCCTACGCGGACGGCGTCCTGCGGATCGAGGCCCCGGCCGCGCAGAACCGGATCCTCGGCTCCTCCGGATCCGTCGAGGTGACCGTCCAACTGCCCGCCGGCTCCCGCGTCGAGGCCAAGGCCGCCAGCGCCGAGTTCCGGGGCGTCGGACGGCTCGGCGACGTCGCCTTCGAGGGCGCGTACGGCCCGCAGGACGCGGTCAAGCTCGACGAGGCCGCAAGCGTCCGCCTCACCGCCCTCGCCGGCGACGTCTCGGTCGGCCGCCTGAGCGGCCCGGCGGAGATCAGCACCCAGAAGGGCGACCTCCGCGTCGCCGAGGCCCTGACCGGCACGCTCACCCTGAGCACCCAGCACGGCGACATCTCGGTCGGCGCGGCCCACGGCGTCTCCGCCTCCCTGGACGCCGGCACCGGCTTCGGCCGGATCCACAACACCCTCAAGAACGCCGACGGCGCCGACGCCGGCCTGACCATCCACGCCACCACCGGCTACGGCGACATCACCGCCCGCAGCCTCTGACGGTCACCCCAAACCTCTGAAGCAGCCTCTGAAGGAGCACCCATCATGACCAGCTTGGCCATCGCGGCGAACGGGCTGCGCAAGTCCTACGGCGACAAGGTCGTGCTCGACGGCGTCGACCTGGCCGTGCCCGAGGGAACGGTCTTCTCCCTGCTCGGCCCGAACGGCGCCGGCAAGACCACCGCCGTGAAGATCCTCTCCACGCTCATCACAGCCGACGGCGGGCAGGCCCAGGTCGCGGGCCGCGACCTGGCCGCCGAACCGCAGGCGGTGCGTGCGGCGATCGGCGTCACCGGACAGTTCTCCGCCGTCGACGGTCTGATCACCGGCGAGGAGAACATGCTGCTCATGGCGGACCTGCACCACCTGCCCCGCAGTGCGGGACGGCGGGCCGCCGCCGAGCTGCTGGAGCGCTTCGACCTGGTGGAGGCCGCGAAGAAGCCGGCCGCCGGCTACTCCGGCGGCATGAAGCGCCGCCTGGACATCGCGATGACCCTGGTCGGCGGCCCGCGGATCATCTTCCTCGACGAGCCGACCACCGGCCTCGACCCGCGCAGCCGCCACAACATGTGGCAGATCATCCGCGAACTGGTCTCCGACGGGGTGACGGTCTTCCTCACCACCCAGTACCTGGAGGAGGCCGACCAGCTCGCCGACCGCATCGCCGTGCTCAACGACGGCCGGATCGCCGCCGAGGGCACGGCCGAGGAGCTGAAGCGGCTGATCCCGGGCGGGCACGTCCGGCTCCGCTTCACCGACCCGGCCGCCTACCGGTCCGCCGCCTCCGCGCTGGGCGAGGTCGCCCGGGACGACGAGGCACTCGCCCTGCAGATCCCCAGCGACGGCAGCCAGCGCGAACTGCGCACCCTCCTCGACCGGTTGGACGCGGCCGGCGTCGAGGCCGACGAACTGACCGTGCACACCCCCGACCTCGACGACGTCTTCTTCGCCCTCACCGGCAGCGCCGACGTCCCCAGCCAGTCCAGCCAGTCCAGCCGGTCCAGCCGGTCCAGCCGGTCCAGCCAGTCCAGCCAGTCCAGCCCGTCCAGCGAGTCCAAGGAGTCTGTCCGATGAGCGCCCTCTCCCTCGCCGTGCGCGACTCGTCCACGATGCTGCGCCGCAACCTGCTGCACGCCCGGCGCTACCCCTCCCTCACCCTGAACCTGCTGCTCACCCCGGTCATGCTGCTGCTGCTCTTCGTCTACATCTTCGGCGGCACGATGGGCGCCGGCATCGGCGGCAGCGGCGACCGCTCCGCCTACATCGCCTACATCGTCCCGGGCATCCTGCTGATGACGATCGGCAGCACCGTCATCGGGGCCGCGGTGTCCGTCGCCACCGACATGAACGAGGGCATCATCGCCCGCTTCCGCACCATGGCCATCCACCGCGGCTCCGTGCTCATCGGGCACGTCCTCGGCAGCGTCCTGCAGTCCATCGCCAGCGTGGTCCTCGTCGGCGCCGTCGCCGTGGCCATCGGCTTCCGCTCCACCGACGCCACCGTCCTGGAATGGCTGGCGGCGTTCGGACTGGTCGCCCTCTACGCCCTGGCGCTCACCTGGATCGCGGTCGGGATGGGCATGGCCAGCCCGAACGCCGAGGCGGCCAGCAACAGCGCGATGCCGCTGATCCTCCTGCCGCTCGTCTCCAGCGCGTTCACCCCGGTCGACGCGATGCCGGGCTGGTTCCAGCCGATCGCCGAGTACCAGCCGTTCACCCCCGCCATCGAGACCCTGCGCGGCCTGCTCCTCGGCACCGAGATCGGCCACAACGGCTGGCTCGCCGTCGGCTGGTCCCTCACCCTGGCCGCCCTCGGCTACCGCTGGTCGACGGCATCGTTCAATCGCGACCCGAAGTAACGGCCATGACAGCGCGGGCCACGCCCCGCAACCCGTTCCGTGACTTGCTCCGCAACCCGCCTCGCCCCAGGGCGGCGTACCCCGACACCACGTCGGCGCACGCCGCCCTGTCGGCGTTCAAGCCGCTGCGCCATGGTCACCGCCACGAAGGCAACGTACGGTGATGCGCATGGAACGCATGGTGACGGTCGAGAACGGCGAGGTCTGGGCAGTCGAGACGGGGGCCGGGGGCCAGGGCCTGCCCGTGGTCCTGCTCCATTCCGGGGTCGGGGACTCCCGTCTCTGGGACCCCGTCCGGCCCCACCTGACCGGTCTCCCCCGCCTGATCCGGTACGACGCCCGCGGGTACGGCAACTCGCCGAAGCCCACGGCCCGGTACAGCCAGCGCGCGGACCTGCGAGCCGTCCTCGACCACTTCGGCGTGGAGCGCGCCGTGCTCGTCGGGTCCAGCATGGGCGGCCGGACGGCGATCGGGCTGGCGGTGGACGAGCCCGGCCGGGTGGCGGGGCTCGGACTGCTGGTGCCGGGCGTCTCGGGCTACCCCGACCTGGAGGTGCGGGAGGTGACCGAGCAGATCGAGACCCTGGCCGAGGCCGGGGACATGGACGGCCTCGTCGCCCTCGCGCTGCGCCTGTGGGGAGCGGCGGGCACACCCCCCGACCCGGAGGCCACGGCCGCCCTGCGCGCGGCGATCCCGGCCTGGTTCACGACCTACGGCCACGAGGCCGAGGAGCCTGCGCTGTTCGACCGTCTCGGCGAGCTGGACCTGCCGTGCGCGTTGCTGCTGGGCGAACGGGACCAGCCCCAAGTGGTGCGCTGCAACGAGGAGATGGCCGCCCGCATCCCCGGCTGCGAGCTGCTCCGCCACCCGGACTGCGACCACTTCCCGACGCTGCGCGCACCGCACGCGGTGGCGGAACTGGTGACGAGCCTGTACGAGCGGGCGGCCTGAGCCGAGGCCGACCCCGGCCGACCCAGGCCGCCGTCAGTCGGTCAGGTCCACCCGTACGGTGAGCAGCCCCGTCCCCAGCGCCCGTACGGCCGTGCTGTTGGCCTTGGGCAGGGTGCGCAGACGGGCGACCGGGTCGTCGTCGGGCAGCAGGTGGGCGGTGCCGTGGTGCCACCGCCCGCCGATCCGCACCCGCACGCGCGGATCGGCCTGGATGTTGCGGACGTACTGCGACCGCTCCCCGAACTCCGAGACCAGCCAGAACGAGTCGCCCTCGCGCCGGCCGCCCAGCGGGGTGCGGCGGGGCAGGCCGGAGACCCGGCCGGTGGTCTCCAGGAGCGTGTGGAACGGCAGGCGGCGCATGAGCGGGTTGGCGAGGTACCGCTGGACGGCGGTGGTCGCGCGGAAGCGGAGGTCGGTGGGCCGGGCCATGATCCGTGGGACTCCTTCGCAGGCAGAATCGGCTGCTGTTGCTTCAATGGTCCCCGACGCCTTCTGCGTGACGAGAGCGGGTGGCTGCACATGCGCGTGGTGACCTGGAACCTGTGGTGGCGGTTCGGCCCGTGGCGGGAACGTCGGAGGGCGATCCTGTCGGTGTTGCGCGAGCTGCGCCCCGACCTCGTCGGCCTCCAGGAGGTGTGGGCGGCCGGCGACGAGAACCTCGCCGAGTGGCTGGCCGGCGAGCTGGGCCTGCACTGCACGTGGGCGCGGTCGCCGTCCCCGGAACGCTGGCGGAGGCGCATCGGCGACGAGGGCGACGGGGTCGACATCGGCAACGCGGTGCTGAGCCGCTGGCCGGTGGCGGAGCAGGAGACGTTGCTGCTCCCCACACCCCCCGACCTGGCCGACGGCCGCCTGGCCCTCTACGCGCGCGTGGCCGCCCCCGCCTTCGACGTCCCCTTCTTCACCGCCCACCTCACGTCGGTCACGCACGCGTCGGCGGCGCGCCGTGCCCAGGTGACCGCGCTGGCGGGGTTCGTCGCCCGGTATCGCACAGGCACCCCGTTCCCGCCCGTCGTCACCGGCGACTTCAACGCCTGGCCGGACTCCGACGAGGTGCGCGTCTTCGGCGGCACGAGGACCGCGCCGGCCGTCCCCGGCCAGGTCCTCTACGACGCCTGGGACTACGCCGCCCCGACCGCCCCCGCGGCCACCTGGACCCCCGAAAACCCCTACGCGGCCCGCGCGTTGGAACCACCGGCCCGCATCGACTACATCCACGTGGGTCTGCCCGGCCCGACCGGCGAGGGCCACGTCCGGAAGGTGTGGCGGGCGGGCCACGGCCCCGTCGACGGGGTCTGGCCCTCGGACCACGCGGCGGTGGTCGCGGACCTGGCGAAGGGTCAGTCCGCTTCCGTATCGAACGCCTGAGCGACGGCGAGACTGTCCTCGTAGACGTGATGCCGCACGACGAGACCGTCTTCGATCGTGAGGTGCAGCGCGAACCGGGCGCGGTAGGCCCGTCCGGTGGAGCGGGCGGTCTGGCGGATCTCGCCGAGCACGACCGCGTCGTCCCCGTCGACGAGGATGCGCTCGATCTCGGTCGCCGCCTCCCCGGGCACGTGGTGCTCGGCGAGCTCGCGGTAGTGGGCGGCGGCGTCGGCACGGGTGGACCGGCGCCGGATCCACGGCGTGGCGCTCCGCACACGGCCGTGCTCGTCCTCGGGCCAGTCCAACTTCCAGTCACCCGGCTCCGCGTACAACTCCGCGATGCGCTCGGGATCCCCCTCGCCGATCCGCCGCAACAGTTCCTGCACCGCGGCGCGGGTGGTGGTACGCGTGGCTGACGACTGCGTGTCTGACGACAAGGCCGATCCCTCCCCATCTGGAACCGCGTCCGGCTGGCGCGGAGAGGCTGTCATTCTGACCGGCGGCGACAGGCCCACGCGATTACCCCCCACGTAAAGTCGATGAACACCCTTGATGGGCCGGGGAGTTGGCCGGTACGCCGTTGGCAGAGAATCCGTTGGCGCTCTCCGGAGGGGATCTTCACACTGGTCGCACACAACGGAGGGAAACCCATGAACCAGCACCGCGCCGCCCTGCTCATAGCGAGCATCGCTCTCACGCCGGCCATCCTCTTCACGACCCCGGCGTTCGCCACGGCCCCGACGACCCCGACGACCACAACGGCAACGGCCACAACGGCAACGACCGCGACGGCGACGTCCGATACGCCGGTGGACGAGATGTCAGAGGACGACCTCCGCATCGCGGTCCTGCGCATCCTGGCGGACGAGGACAGCGGCAAGGCGGTCGTCCGAGAGGCCAACAAGGCCCTCGACGGCACCGTCGAGGACCTGCGCACCTTCCTGAAGACCGGCTACCGCCTGGCCCGGTTCGAGGACGACCGCGTCGCCGTCGTCCGCATCCTGGGAGACAAGGACTCCGGCAGGCGCGTCGTCCGGGAGGCCACGAAGGCCCTGGAGATCGATACCCCGGAGGCCCTGCGCGCCTTCCTGGAGACCGGCTACCGTCTGGCCCAGGCCGAGGACGACCGCGTCGCCGTCGCCCGCATCCTGGCCGACCCGACCATCAGCAAGGCCCTCCGGGCGGCTGCCGAACAGGCCATCGACGGTACGCCGGAGGAACTGCGGGACTTCCTCGAGGTCGGGCAGTACGAGGTGAACGGCTAGGCGGCACTAGCCTCCCCGCCGATCAAGATCGGAACGGGGAGTCGATGGCCATGTCGAGCAGGGGCGCGGGTGCCGCCACAACGTCGCTCTGCGCACTCGTGTCCGTGCTCGCGCTCTTGCTCATGACGGGCTGCGCGTCGGGCTCCGACGAGCCCACGAGCCATCCCACGCAGGACGCCACCGTCACCGCCGAGATCGGCGAACGCTTCACGCTTTCGGTCCCGGAGAACTCGTCGACCCGCGAGCACTGGTACCTGGTCGCCCCGAAGCCGGACGCCGCGGTGGTCCGCGCCGCCGACCGACGCTACGAGGCGGCCGACGACGGAAGGTCGGTCGGCGGCGACGGCACCCTGGTCTTCACCTTCGAGGCCACGGGCAAGGGCAGCACGCAGATAGTGCTCCTGCACTGCACGTTCCCGACAGCGGGGACGACAGCCTGCGGCGGCGACGGCTCCTCGGCAGTGGCGGAGCCGGCCCGGATCACGTACACGGTGACGGTCGACTGAACGCGTCGAGCAGCGCGGCGAAGGCGGCGGGGGTGGTGGAGAGGACGGAGCGGGCGGGGTCGGCGGATTCGGTGAGGTGGATGGCGCCGGGGTCGGCGGTCGCGGATATGTGGACGCACGATTCGCCTTGCCCGCAGTAGGACGACTTCTGCCAGGTGTGGGTGGGCATCGGCTCCCCTTACAGGTCGTGGATGAGGTCGCGGATGAAGTCGCGGGACTTCGATGGCTCCAGTGCCACGCGCTCCATACGGTCCAGCAGGATGCGGTACATCTCCAACTGTGCCTCCGCGTCGAGGAGTACGGGGCCATGGGACTGGTCGAGTGAGACCGTGTCGAGCTGAGGCATGAGGCCGGACGCGTAGTGGATGTTCTGTCCGGATCCGGGGTAGGCGCCGATGGCGAACGGGATCACCTGGACGGTGATGTGCTCGCGTTCGCTCTGCTCCAGGAGGTGCTCAAGCTGTCGCTTGGCGGCAGACGGTCCGCCGACGGGCACGCGCAGAGCGGCTTCGTGAATGACGGCGCTGAACGGGATCGGGTCGTTCCGGTCCAGGAGCGCCTGGCGCTGGAGCCGGTGGCTCACGCGGAGTTCGATGTCCGATCGTGAGAACTCGGGTACGACCTGCCGGAAGATCTCGCGAGCGTGGTCGGTGGTCTGGAGCAGCCCCGGGATGTGCGCGGTGTTGGCGGACCGCAGCGCAGTGGCGTGATGCTCCAGTTCGGCGATGTTCAGAAGCGCCGGCGGCAGCACCTCCCGGAACGTCTCCCACCATCCGCGGGTCTGGCGTGCGCGGACGACGTCGGAGTATCGGTGCTCCGCTACCTGGGCGCATCCAAGGGCGGCAAGCTGCTGTGGGCGGACTGCGGGGGCGGGACGAAGTGACGATCACGCGATGCCCGGCCCGGCAGAGCAGCGCCATACTGGGAAGTGGAGCCATGACCGTCCACCAGGAGCAGACCATGAGCGCACAGCCCGAGCACGGCTGGGGAGCGATGCCCCTCCCGGAGATCCGGACCGTGGACGACCTGCGCAGCGCCCTCAGCCGCTACGGCTTCCCGGGAGACAGGGAGCGGTTCGAGGAGGAGCTGGCGACGGCCATAGGAGCTTCGCTCACGAACGATTTCGAGGGTGCCGCGGCGGTGGTGCGGGCCTACCGACACCGCATCCTGATCAGGAACTCGCCCGAGATCATGGCGGCCCTGGAGGACGCGCGCGCCGGTGGGGGCAAGGCGTGAGCGAAGTCCCGCTGGAAGAGGCCGAGCCCGCGAGGAAGGCGATCGGTGATCTGACGGAGGGGGAGCGGGACGTCGTCCGGGACGCGCTCATGTTGATCGCCCGCGACCCGGCGGCCGGTCGCGCGATCCCAGGTTGGCGGCCCCCCTCGGTGGAGTAGACGTACACGACACCCCTCGCCCGTGACTCGGCCGAGGCGATCACGGTCGTGTACACGCACGTCCCCGGCATGGGAGTGACGGTCGTCTACTACTTCCGTGATCCCCAAGTGGTGGACTGACCGCCGGCACCGAGTTATCTGAGCGCATCCAAGGGCAGCAAGCTGCTGGGTGACCGTTGCGCGTTCGGCCAGAACCACTCGTCCCCCGACGATGTCTGGGTAGGCGTGGCGACTTCCCTCTTCCTGGTTCTGACTCTCGCGCCGTTCCTGACGCCGTTCGTCGTCGTGGGCGCCGGCCTGGCGCTCGCCGTGCGGGCGTGGCGGCGGGAGTTGGGCGCCGGGTGGCGCGTGCCGAGTGTGCGGTCCTGTGTGCTGGTGACGGTCATGGCCGGGGCCGCCGCTCTCGGCGCGTATGCGTGGGGCGTGATGTCCGGCTTCTACATCCTGGACCCGGATCAGCTGTGCGCGGCTCGGGGCGCGGCCGGCGAATACGTCGTGACGCGGATGACGCTGCCGGTCAGCGTGCAGTGCGTGACGGAGGAGGGCGCGGGGACCGAGATCGTGCCGGACTGGGTGAACCCGGTCGTCTTCGGAGGTCTGGCGGTCTGTGTGCTCGCCGTCGGGGCGGCAGTCTCCTCAGGGATTCGCCGGTACGCCGCCGGTCGTTCCGATCGGCCCGTCGGCCCGGGATGATCAACGCGTGGACATCGCTGAACAGTTGACCCGGGCCGCGTGGGAAGGCGACGCCGGCCTCGCCGCCCGGCTGCTCGGTGCGGGCGCCGACCTGAACGCCACGAACCGTGAGCACCGGACCGCGCTGGACCTCGCCGTGCACGCGGGGCACGCCGAAGTGGTCCGGGTGCTGCTCGCGGCCGGGGCCCCCTTGGACGGGCCGGCGGGGCCGTACCACGAGCTCAACCTGATGTGCCTGGCGGCGATGTGCGGGCGTACGGAGGTCGTCGCACTCCTTCTCGACGCCGGGGTCCGGGTCGACGAACGCAACCGGGACGGTCTCGTGCCGGTGGTCGTGGCCGCCGGCGGCGGGCATCGGGAGACCGTGGCGCTGCTCCTGGACCGGGGCGCGGACGTCGACGACCGGCGTATGCGGAACGGCACGACACCCCTGGGCGTCGCGGCCTGGGGCGGGCATGCGGAGGTCGTGCGGCTGCTGCTCGACCGCGGTGCGCGGCCCACGGCCCGCGCGCTCGCGTCGGCGCGCAGCGCCTTCGGGCATCGCCCGGAGGACCGGGAGCGGTACGAGCTCGTCATCGCCCTGCTCACTCCGGGAACACCGGGTTAGAGCAGGCCTGTACCAGGCCTGTACCAGGGCTGGACGTCATCGATTCCGACCAGTCGGTATGGACACGTGCCCCGTCTCCCGGTACAGATGACAACGTCACCCGCCGACCCACCCACCCGAAGCCGCCGTACGCAGCGAAAGGCCCCCCATGCGCATCGCCGTCACGATCTTCCTCACCGACGAGACGATCACCCCCACCCGCCTCGCCCGTGAACTGGAGCAGCGCGGGTTCGCCGGGCTCTACCTGCCCGAGCACACGCACATCCCCGTCGAGCGGTCGACTCCCTACCCCGCAGGCGGCGACCTGCCCCGCGAGTACGGCCGCACCCTCGACCCCTTCGTCGGCCTCGGCCAGGCCGCGGCCGTGACGGAGACGCTGGGACTCGGCACCGGCATCACGCTCGTGGCCCAGCACGACCCGATCGACCTGGCCAAGCAGATCGCGACCGTGGACCACCTCTCCGGCGGCCGGCTCACCCTCGGCCTCGGCTACGGCTGGAACGTGGAGGAGGCCGCCGACCACGGCGTCGAGTGGCGGACCCGCCGGGACCTGGTCCGGGACCGGATGCGGCTGATGCAGGCCCTGTGGGCGGAGGAGCCGACGGCGTACGAGGGCGAGTTCGGGAGCGTCCGGGCCAGTACCGCGTACCCCAAGCCCGTGCAGAAGCCGCGCGGCCCGGTCACCGGCCCCCGCACCCTCATCGGCGGCGCCGCGGGCCCGAAGCTGTTCGCGCACATCTGCGAGTACGCCGACGGCTGGCTGCCGATCGGCGGCCGCGGCCTCTCCGAGTCCCTGCCGGTGCTGCGCGCCGCGTGGGCCGACGCCGGGCGTGAGCCGGAAGCGCTCCAGGTCGTCCCGTACGCGGTCCAGCCGTCGCCGGGCAAGCTCGCGCACTACGCCGAGCTCGGCATCGAGGAGGTCGTGGTGCAGCTGCCGCCGGTGGGGGAGGCGGAGGCGCTGCGCGCGCTGGACGAGCTCGCGCCGTACCTCTAGGACGCCTCTAGGTGACTGGTGTTAATCGTTGGGGCTCGCGTTGGGGCTTCGGCCTGTGTCAGGCTCAGGGCCGTTGGTCGCTGGGTGTGGGGAGAGGTTGAG
>NZ_JBFAKW010000133.1:0-26300 GCF_040655955.1 Streptomyces sp. NPDC050263
GTCCTCGTAGCGGAGCTACTAGGGCTTTCGCCCGGTGCGGCGAGAGTGCGTGCCGGGCGTCGCGACGCCGCGGAGATCCATCAGAAGCCCCCTAGAGGCCCAGAGGTCAGGTCCAGAGGTCCAGAGAGGCGTCCGGGCCCCGGTCGGTCGCCCTTCGGTGCGCTAGTCGTCCTTCAGCACGAAGGACGACTGCACCTTTGCAAACCCCGGGGCCTTCGCCTCGACCAGGTACGTGCCAGCTCCGGCCGCGCCCGCCGGGGGGGTCGCGCACTCCGGCGCACTCGGCTTGCGGTCCCACTTCACGAGGTACGTGATGCTGTCCCCGGCCGGCACCCGGTACAGCAGGCTCCCGGTCGCCTTGGGGCAGTCCGCGGACGACCAGTAGTCGTCGTCATCGCCCGTCAGAGTGATCGTCAACACCGCGGTCTTCGGGCCGAGATCGACCTTGCAGTCGCTTGTCGAGCCGTTCTTCGCGGTGAGTTGGAAGGTGGGAACCTCGTCCGGCGAGTAGTCGTTGCGAACGCTGCTCAGGGTCAACGTGACCACGCTGGCGGTGCAGTTGGGCAGTGTCGTCCCGGCCGGAAGCGTCGTCCCCGTACCGCTGCCGCCGCTGCCGCCGCTACCGCTGCCGTTGGCGCCGTCGTCGTCACTGCCGGAGCCCGTCGAGCCGCCGTCCGAGCCGCCTGAGCCGCTGCCGCCGCCCGAGCCCGACCCGCCGGTGGCGCCTTCGCTCGACTCGTCGCGCCCGCCCGGATTTTGGCTGATCGCGGGCCCGGAGCCGGTCGGTCCCGGCGTGATCGAGGACGCGGGATTCTTCCCGTTGCCCCCGTTCGCGCTGTTCTTGCCGCCGCCTCCGCCGGAGGCCACCACCCACAGGATCAGCAGCGCCAACAGGGCGAACACGGACAGCAGTACGACCCTCCGTCGCCAGTAGATGGAGGAGGGGAGCGGACCGACCGGATTGCGCAGAGATCCCACGGCGCAAACTGTACGAGAGATCGACGCGTTCGCTGTCCCCACCCGCCGCCAGGAGCACAACTTTTCCGGATCATCATTCCGGAAACCACCGCTCCCGCACTCGACTTCGACCCGCGCGGTCGCCGCCCGGTCCCCCCTCGACCACCGCTCGTTGGCCATCGCACCCGTTGCACCTCTGGCCATGACCACGGCACGCACGCGTGATGGGCCCTCGAGACGGCACCCGGCACGGCACCGGCACCGGTACCTGGTGGAGTGGCGATACGCGCGCGTGCCCCGGCGCGCATGGCAGGATCGGAAGGGCCATGACTGCGCCCACGAAGCCCCCGCACAGCAGCCCCGCCCGCGCCGACGTCGTCGCCGACGCCTCCGGAGCGGACCTGCACTCCCCGGTGATCGACTGGTTCGACGACCACGCCCGCGACCTGCCCTGGCGGCGCCCGGAGGCGGGCGCGTGGGGTGTGATGGTCAGCGAATTCATGCTCCAGCAGACGCCGGTCAGCCGCGTCCTGCCGGTCTACGAGCAGTGGCTCGCCCGCTGGCCGCGCCCCGCCGACCTGGCCGAGGAGGCTCCGGGCGAGGCCGTACGCGCGTGGGGACGGCTCGGCTACCCGCGCCGCGCCCTGCGGCTGCACGGCGCCGCGGCGGCGATAACGGAACGGCACGGCGGCGACGTGCCGTCGGACCACGCACAGCTCCTCGCGCTGCCCGGGATCGGCGAGTACACGGCCGCGGCCGTCGCCTCCTTCGCGTACGGCCAGCGGCACGCCGTCCTGGACACCAACGTCCGCCGCGTCTTCGCGCGCGCCGTCACGGGCGTGCAGTACCCCCCGAACGCCACGACGGCCGCCGAGCGCAAGCTGGCCCGCGCCCTGCTGCCCGACGACGAGCCGACGGCCGCGCGCTGGGCCGCCGCGTCCATGGAGCTCGGGGCGCTCGTCTGCACGGCCAAGAACGAGACGTGCGTGCGCTGCCCGATCGCCGCGCAGTGCGCCTGGCGGCTCGCGGGCAAACCGGCGCACGACGGCCCGCCACGCCGCGGCCAGACCTACGCCGGCACCGACCGGCAGGTCAGGGGCAAGCTGCTCGCCGTGCTGCGGGACGCGCACACGCCCGTGCCGCAGGCGGCCCTCGACCGCGCGTGGCACGAACCGGTGCAACGCGCGCGTGCGCTGGACGGGCTCGTCGCGGACGGACTGGTGGAGCCGCTACCGGGCGGGCTGTACCGCCTGCCGCTGACCTGACGCACGGTCATTTCACAGACAGACGGCTTCGTCACGGGCGCCGCGGGGCTTTCGTCACGCCCGACGGCCGGATAAATCGCCCCATAGGAGCGCCATTCGGCCTCCATCTCTACCCCGAACCCATTTCCGTTACACAACCGACGGACAGCTGAGCGCTGGCCGCAGGCTGCTTCGCACAGCCCCGTGACAACACCTCCGTAGCTTCATTTGCGTACCCGGCAGAGACACACGGGCTACAGACCACAGGGCAGTGAACCGGCGGCGACCGTCCGCCGGAACGGGGAATCGGAGGCGGTTGACCATGACGCAGGGCGACGTGCTCGAGTTCGAGGAATACGTCCGCACGCGGCAGGACGCGCTGCTGCGGAGCGCCCGGCGGCTGGTCCCGGACCCGGTCGACGCGCAGGACCTTCTGCAGACCGCGCTGGCCCGGACGTACGGCCGCTGGGACGGCATCGCGGACAAGCGGCTCGCGGACGCCTACCTGCGTCGGGTCATGATCAACACGCGGACCGAGTGGTGGCGGGCCCGCAAGCTCGAGGAAGTGCCGACCGAGCAGCTCCCGGACGCCTGCGTGGACGACTCCACCGAGCAGCACGCGGACCGCGCCCTGCTGATGGACGCGATGAAGGTCCTGGCACCGAAGCAGCGCAGCGTCGTGGTGCTGCGACACTGGGAGCAGATGTCCACGGAGGAGACGGCCGCCGCACTCGGCATGTCGGCCGGAACGGTCAAGAGCACGCTGCACCGGGCGCTCGCCCGGCTCCGCGAGGAGCTGGAGGCCCGCGACCTGGACGCACGCGCGCTGGAGCGTGAGGAGCGGGAGCGTTGCGCGGCGGCCTGACAGAGGCCGGGCCCACACCGGCCCGAGGCACCATCCAGGCGGCGATCACGGCGATGTCCGTGCTCGCCGCCCTCGCCCTTTTCGTCTCCGCCTGCGCCACCGGCGGCACCGGTGCCCGCGACGAGGGCCCGGCGCACTCCGACTCGACCTCAGGCGCGACGGCCTCACCGACGGCTTCCCCCAGCGCCCTCCCCGACCGGACGAACGCGGTCCAGCTCGTCAAGGACGACCCCGAGGTCTCGGCGGAGGTCAAGCGCGAGCTGAAGCCCTGCGTCGGCGACGAGTACCCGGTCGACGTGGCCTACGGCGATCTCACCGGCGGCTCCGGCCACGACCTCATCGTCAACGTGCTCACCTGCGGTGACGCCGTCGGGGTCGGCTCCTACGTCTACCGGGAGGACGGCGAGGGCTATGAGAACGTGTTCCAGGCCGAGGAGCCCCCGGTCTACGCGGAGATGGACCGCGGCAACCTGATGGTCATCAAACAGGTGTACGAGAAGGGCGACCCGGTCTCCAGCCCGTCCGGTGAGAACGTGATCACATACCGCTGGACCTCGGGCCGCTTCGTCAAGGAGTTCAGCTGGCACAACGACTACAGCAGCGTCGACGACGAGCCGACGCCGGTGCCGGAGACCAGCTGACCTGCCCGGAGAGGACCGCTCGAAAAAACTTCCGCCGGCGTGAACCGATCGGGCCGCTCGTTCCGACCAATGGGTGGGCGGGGAGTTGAACGCTCGCCGCGCTCCACGCGTCCACCCAGTGAGCGCCCTCGACAGCACACCGACAGGGGCCCGCCACACTGACGACGCACGCACGCGAGAACGCAGACGCAAACGCAGACGCATACGAGAACTGAGAGCACCGGGATGGCAGACCAGACCCACGTCCTGTTCGTCGAGGACGACGACGTCATCCGCGAGGCCACCCAGCTCGCCCTCGAGCGGGACGGCTTCGCGGTCACCGCGATGCCCGACGGCCTGTCGGGCCTGGAGGCGTTCCGGGCCGACCGCCCCGACATCGCACTGCTGGACGTCATGGTGCCCGGCCTGGACGGCGTGAGCCTGTGCCGACGCATCCGGGACGAGTCCACGGTGCCGGTGATCATGCTGTCGGCGCGCGCCGACTCCATCGACGTCGTCCTGGGCCTGGAGGCCGGTGCCGACGACTATGTGACCAAGCCCTTCGACGGCGCCGTACTGGTCGCCCGGATCCGTGCCGTCCTGCGCCGCTTCGGTCACGCGGGCGGCGGCGACCGCGCCGAGCCCGACGCCTCCCCCGCCGGTGGCGTGCTGATCTTCGGTGACCTGGAGATCGACACGGAGGGCATGGAGGTGCGCCGGGCCGGACAGCCGGTGGCGCTGACCCCGACCGAGATGCGCCTGCTGCTGGAGTTCTCCTCCGCTCCGGGCACGGTCCTCTCGCGCGACAAGCTGCTGGAGCGGGTGTGGGACTACGGCTGGGGCGGTGACACCCGCGTCGTCGACGTCCATGTACAGCGACTGCGAACGAAGATCGGCCAGGACCGCATCGAGACGGTCCGCGGCTTCGGCTACAAGTTGAAGGCCTGAGCGGGGCAAGGGCAGGAGCAAAGGCAGGAGTATGCGGGGGATGATCCGGCATCTGGGTCCGGCTCGCACGGAGCGCATCGGCATCCGTACGGGTCTGCGGTGGAAGTTGAGCGCGGCGATCGCGCTGGTCGGCGCGCTCGTGGCGATCGCGCTCAGCCTGGTCGTGCACAACGCCGCGCGCGTGTCCATGCTCGACAACGCACGCGATCTCGCCGACGAGCGCATCCAGATCGCCCAGAGCAACTACGAGCGGTCGGGTCGGCCGAACTTCCCCAACATCAAGATCGACGACTCCAGGCTGCCGCCCGCGTTGAAGGAGAAGGTCCGGGAGGGCCGCCGGGCCACGTTCGTCTCCGACCGCGCGGGCGGTCCGCCGGACATCTGGGCAGCCGTTCCGGTCAAGGACGGACATGTGCTGTCCCTGCACACCGGATTCACCGACCGCAGCACGGACATCCTCAAGGATCTCGACCAGGCCCTGGTGATCGGCTCCATCGCGGCCGTCCTCGGCGGCAGCGCGCTGGGCGTGCTCATCGGCGGGCAGCTCTCGCGGCGACTGCGCAAGGCGGCGGCCGCGGCCAACCAGGTCGCCAAGGGCGAGTCGGAGGTCCGGGTACGGGACGCCATCGGCGGGGTCGTGCGGGACGAGACCGACGACCTGGCGAGCGCGGTGGACGCCATGGCGGACACGCTCCAGGAGCGGCTGGAAGCCGAGCGCCGGGTCACCGCCGACATCGCGCACGAGCTGCGCACCCCGGTGACGGGCCTGCTGACGGCGGCCGAGCTGCTGCCGCCCGGCCGGCCGACGGAGCTGGTCCTGGACCGGGCACAGGCCATGCGCACCCTGGTGGAGGACGTCCTGGAGGTGGCCCGCCTCGACGGCGCCTCGGAGCGTGCCGAACTGCAGGACATCGTGCTGGGCGAGTTCGTGGCCCGGCGGGTGGCGGCCAAGGACCCGGACGTCGAGGTGCGGGTGGTGCACGAGTCGATGGTCACGACCGACCCCCGTCGCCTGGAGCGCGTCCTGTTCAACCTGCTGGCCAACGCGGCCCGCCACGGCAAGCCGCCGATCCAGGTCACCGTCGAGGGCCGGGTCATCCGGGTCCGCGACCACGGTCCCGGCTTCCCCGGGGACCTGCTCGCCGAGGGACCGAGCCGCTTCCGCACCGGCAGCGCCGACCGCGCCGGGCACGGTCACGGACTCGGCCTCACCATCGCGGCAGGCCAGGCCCGCGTCCTGGGCGCCCGGCTGACCTTCCGCAACGTACGTCCCGCAGGAGCGCCGGACCACATACCCGCCGAGGGCGCGGTCGCCGTCCTCTGGCTCCCCGAACACGCCCCTACCAACACGGGCACCTACCCGATGAGACCTTGACGACGACCTTTGCGCGGGGCCGGGGACCGGCCTTACTGGGGCCGGGGCAGGGCTTGCGGGGGCCTCGGGGGGCTACAAGGTTGGGTGCGCCTGGAGGTCGCGTGCCGGGCCTCGTGGGCTCGTCGGGGCCGGTAGGTCTGCGACCGGTCCGACGAGGGCGCAAGGGCAACAGCCTGTGGCTCCGACCCCCACCCCTCGACCACCGCCCCTCGCCCCCGACCTCCACCCACCACCGCCAGCCGCCGATCCCGACCGGCAGCCACACAGAAGGGCCCCCCGGGGCGGACACCACCGGGAGGCCTTCGCTCACTGTGAGGGGCGGCGTGCAGTCGAACTGCGCGCATCGTGCGATCTGCGCGAACTGCGTTACGTCAGGCCGTGCAAGGTCAGACCTCGACCATGGGTGCCTGCGCAGCAGCCCTACCGTCGGTCGGCTCGTCCTTCTTCTCCGGTCCCGCTCCCTTGAGCGGTACTTCCTTCACGAACACGGCCGCGACCACCGCGACCACCGCGACCACCGCACCCAGCAGGAACGCCGAGTGCGTGCCGGACGACACCGCGTGCTGGTAGGCCTCCCGGGCCACGGCGGGCAGCTTGGCCAGGCTGGCGGCGTCCAGTTGCGCGGACTGCTCGGTGATCTTCGAGCCGAGCTCGCCGGCTCGCTCGGACATGACGTCCTGGACCCGGTTGTTGAACAGCGCACCCATGATCGCGACACCGAAGGAGGACCCGAGCGTACGGAACAGGGTGGTGGAGGAGGACGCGACGCCCATGTCCTTCAGCTCGACGCTGTTCTGCGCGACCAGCATCGTGATCTGCATGAGGCAGCCCATGCCGAGGCCGACCACGGCCATGAACACACCGGAGGTGAAGCGGCTGGTCCCGGTGTCCATCGTCGACAGCAGATACAGGCCGATGACCATCAGGGCGCTGCCGACGATCGGGAAGACCTTGTACTTGCCGCTGTTCGTGGTCACCCGGCCGGCCACCATCGAGGTGACCAGCATCGCGCCGAGCATCGGCAGGAGCAGCAGCCCGGAGTTGGTCGCCGAGGCGCCCTGCACCGACTGCTGGTACAGCGGCAGGAACAGCGTCGCACCGAACATCACGAAGCCGGTGATGAAGCCGATGATCGACATCAGGGTGAAGTTGCGGCTGCGGAAGATGTGCAGCGGCACGATCGGCTCGGTCGCCTTGGTCTGCCAGAACACGAACCCGATCAGCGAGGCGACGCCGATCCCGATGAGCTCCATGATCCGCGCGGACGTCCAGGCGTACTCCGAGCCGCCCCAGGTGGTGACGAGGACGATGGAGGTGATGCCGACGGTCAGCAGAACGGCGCCCAGGTAGTCGATCCGCGACTGGGACCGCTTCTTCGGCAGGTGCAGCACGGCGCTGATGAGCGCCAGCGAGACCACGCCGAGCGGCAGGTTGATGTAGAAGGACCAGCGCCAGCCCCAGTTGTCGGTGATGGTGCCGCCGACCAGCGGGCCGCCGATCATCGCGAGCGCCATGACGCCGGCCATCATGCCCTGGTACTTGCCGCGCTCCCGCGGCGGGATCAGGTCTCCGATGATCGCCATGACACCGACCATCAGACCACCGGCGCCAAGGCCCTGGATGGCGCGGAAGCCGATCAGTTCGCCCATGTTCTGGGCCATGCCGCTCAGTGCGGACCCGATCAGGAAGATCACGATCGACGTCATGAAGGCGCCCTTGCGCCCGTACATGTCGCCGAGCTTGCCCCAGATCGGGGTGGAGGCCGCGGTCGCGAGGGTGTACGCGGTGACGACCCACGAAAGATGTTCGAGCCCGCCGAGTTCGCCGACGATCGTCGGCATCGCCGTGCCCACGATCATGTTGTCGAGCATCGCGAGCATCATCGTGATCATCAGCGCGAGCAGAACCACCCGCACGCTCCTGGGCTGCTTCTCCGCCCCGGCCTCGACTGTCTGTGTGTCCGCCATTTTCCCACTCCCCTGGGTACAACCCCGACCGGCTACTTACTTGCCGCCCGGCTAGTTCACTACACTGGGGAAGGTAGACCTGCCACTAGCCGGTCGTCAAGTAAGTTTCTGGGGGCGAACTAGCCGGACGGCAAGTAAGTTTCCGCGGGAGCCCGAGGAGTACGAGGATGGACGTCACCATGGACGGCACCAAGCGGCAGCGACGCGGCAACACCCGCCAGCGCATCCAGGACGTGGCCCTCGAACTCTTCGCCGAACAGGGCTACGAGAAGACCTCCCTCCGCGAGATCGCGGAGCGCCTGGAGGTCACCAAGGCGGCTCTCTACTACCACTTCAAGACCAAGGAAGAGATCATCGTCGGCATCTTCACGGATCTGACGAAGCCGATCGAAGACCTGATCGAGTGGGGCAAGAACCAGCCGCACACCCTGGAGACCAAGCACGAGCTCGTCCGGCGCTACAGCAAGGCCCTGTCCGAGGCGGCCCCGCTCTTCCGCTTCATGCAGGAGAACCAGGCGACGGTGCGGGAACTCCAGATCGGCGACTCGTTCAAGGACCGCATGCGCGGCCTGCGCGACATCATCATCGACCGGGACGCCCCCCTGACCGACCAGGTGCGCTGCGTGAGCGCCATCTTCACGCTGCACGCCGGCATGTTCTTCCTGCAGGACCTCGAAGGCGACCCCGAGGACAAGCGCGCAGCCGTCCTCGAGGTCGCCATGGGGCTGGTGACACAGGCGCACCAGGGCGCCTGATCACATCAGCGTCAGACCTTCACGCCCTTGGAGCGCAGGAACTTCACCGGGTCTATCGCCGAGCCGTAGTTCGCGGTCTTACGGATCTCGAAGTGCAGGTGCGGACCGCTGGAGTTGCCGGTGTTGCCGGACAGGGCGATCTTCTGACCCGTCTTGACGACCTGGCCGACCTTCACGCTGATGCGCGAGAGGTGGGCGTACTGCGAGTAGACGCCGTTCGCGTGCTTGATCACGATGGCGTTGCCGTAGGCCGGGCCGTCACCGGCGCCGTTGCCGCCGGCCTTGACCACTGTGCCGCCGTGCGCGGCCATGACCTTGGTGCCGCTCGGCACGGCGAAGTCCTGACCACTGTGGGTGGACTGCCACATGCCGCCGGCCTGGGCGAAGCTGGCGGACAGCGTGTACTTCTTCACCGGGTCGATCCAGGAAGCGGCGGAGACGGCCGTCTTGGCGGCGACCGGCGCGGCGGCGGGGGCGGCGGCGGACGCCACTCCGGTTCCCAGCACAGCCGAGGCGCCCACTGCGGCGACCCCGACGGCCACGCGGGTGCGGAGCAGGGACGTACGGGAAGAACGGAACGTGACGCGCTTGAACATGAAGACCTCATGGGGACGGGGACAGAAGAAACCACCCGGCACGAACCTCTGCCGCAGTGGCCATCCCTTGGTAACCCCCAGGCCCACAGACCCCCAAACGTGTGATCTACGACGGAAGCTAGTACTTCAGCACAAAACTTCCCATCTCTTGACAGGTCGCACTTTCCGGACACCCTCGACACCGAGCCACGCCGGAGGCGGGAGCGGGGCCCAGACCCCCGGGGTGATTGTCCTTTTTGCCCAGATTTAGCGTGCGACTATCCAGCTTAGTAGGGGTCAAATCGCCTGTGCGGCTTGTCACCGGCCGCCCACCTCAAGGGACTTCGGAATGTGACGGCGGCTACTCCCCCGCCCCGCACGCCAGTTGTGACCCCGGTCACGATCACATGCACGGGTCTGTGATCGGCCTCTCATTCGCATCTACCGTCCAGTAACCCGCTGGTTCCCCTCAGGCCACTCGGGTCGATCAGCATGCGCACGACACCCGCAGTGCATGGACGCGAGAGGACCCCACACATGACCCGAGGCACCTGGACGCGCCGCATCGCCATGACCGCCGTGGCGACCGCAGCCGTCACAGCTCTGGCCGTCCCGGCCGGCGCCCAGGCCGCGACGGCCACCGGCACCTCCACCGTCGCCACCGCGTCCACCGCAGCGGCCGCGGAGGACGTCGACTACGCGACCTGGCAGCAGGACTGCCGGGCCGTGATGGACCAGGCCCTGCCGGCGTTGAAGAAGCGCATCGCCGCCGCCAAGACCGGCGAGAAGCAGGCGATCGTCTTCGACATCGACAACACCACCCTGGAGACCGACTTCGGCTTCAGCTACCCGCAGCCGGCCAACAAGCCGGTCCTCGACGTCGCCAAGTACGCCCAGGAGCACGGCGTCTCGCTGTTCTTCGTCACCGCCCGCCCGGGCATCATCTCCGGCGTGACCGACTACAACCTCAAGTACGTCGGCTACCAGGTCTCCGGCCTCTACGTGCGCGGCTTCCTCGACCTCTTCAAGGACGTCGCCGCCTACAAGACCGCTCAGCGCGTCGACATCGAGTCCAAGGGCTACACGATCATCGCGAACATCGGCAACAGCGCCACCGACCTCTCCGGCGGCCACGCCGAGACGACGTACAAGCTGCCCGACTACGACGGCCAGCTGTCGTAACCGCACGCGAGCATGACGAAGGGGCCGGTGCTGAAAAGCACCGGCCCCTTCTGGTCGGCCCGAAGGCCGGTCGGCCCGAAGGCCGGTCGGCCCGAAGGCCGGTCGGCCCGAAGGCCTGAGGCTTACGCCTCCTTGCTCAGGTTCGGTCCGGCGCCGCCGGCCGCCTGCTCGACCGGCGGGACGTCGGGCAGCGCCGACTTCTCCTCGCCGCGGAAGGTGAAGGTCTGGGTCTCGCCCTCGCCCTCGGTGCCGACGACCACGATGTGACCGGGACGCAGCTCGCCGAAGAGGATCTTCTCCGACAGCGTGTCCTCGATCTCGCGCTGGATCGTGCGACGCAGCGGACGCGCGCCCAGCACCGGGTCGTAGCCCTTCTTGGCCAGCAGCTCCTTGGCGGACTGGGAGAGCTCGATGCCCATGTCCCGGTCCTTCAGGCGCTCGTCCACCTTGCCGATCATCAGGTCGACGATCCGCAGGATGTCCGCCTGGGTCAGCTGCGGGAAGACGACCACGTCGTCGACGCGGTTGAGGAACTCGGGGCGGAAGTGCTGCTTGAGCTCGTCCGACACCTTGTTCTTCATGCGCTCGTAGTTGGACTTCGAGTCGCCCGACGCCGCGAAGCCCAGGTTGAAGCCCTTGGAGATGTCCCGGGTGCCGAGGTTGGTCGTCATGATGATGACCGTGTTCTTGAAGTCCACGACCCGGCCCTGGGAGTCGGTCAGACGACCGTCCTCCAGGATCTGGAGCAGCGAGTTGAAGATGTCCGGGTGGGCCTTCTCGACCTCGTCGAAGAGGACGACGGAGAACGGCTTGCGGCGCACCTTCTCGGTCAGCTGACCGCCCTCTTCGTAGCCCACGTATCCGGGGGGCGAACCGAAGAGACGCGAGACCGTGTGCTTCTCGCTGAACTCCGACATGTCGAGGGAGATCAGCGCGTCCTCGTCACCGAAGAGGAACTCGGCGAGCGCCTTGGACAGCTCGGTCTTACCGACGCCGGACGGGCCGGCGAAGATGAACGAACCACCGGGACGCTTCGGGTCCTTCAGACCGGCACGCGTACGACGGATCGCCTTGGACAGCGCCTTGACGGCGTCGACCTGGCCGATGACCCGCTTGTGGAGCTCGTCCTCCATGCGCAGCAGACGCGAGGACTCCTCCTCGGTCAGCTTGAAGACCGGGATGCCGGTGGCCGTGGCGAGGACCTCGGCGATGAGCTCGCCGTCGACCTCGGCGACGACGTCCATGTCGCCGGCCTTCCACTCCTTCTCCCGCTTGGCCTTGGCGGCCAGGAGCTGCTTCTCCTTGTCGCGGAGGGAGGCGGCCTTCTCGAAGTCCTGCGAGTCGATCGCGGACTCCTTGTCGCGGCGCACGCCGGCGATCTTCTCGTCGAACTCGCGCAGGTCCGGCGGCGCGGTCATCCGGCGGATGCGCATCCGGGAACCGGCCTCGTCGATCAGGTCGATCGCCTTGTCCGGGAGGAAGCGGTCCGAGATGTACCGGTCGGCCAGCGTCGCGGCCTGGACCAGCGCCTCGTCGGTGATGGAGACGCGGTGGTGGGCCTCGTACCGGTCGCGGAGACCCTTGAGGATCTCGATCGTGTGCGGCAGGGACGGCTCGGCGACCTGGATGGGCTGGAAGCGGCGCTCGAGGGCCGCGTCCTTCTCCAGGTGCTTGCGGTATTCGTCCAGCGTGGTGGCGCCGATGGTCTGGAGCTCACCGCGGGCCAGCATCGGCTTCAGGATCGAAGCGGCGTCGATGGCGCCTTCGGCGGCACCCGCACCGACCAGCGTGTGGAGCTCGTCGATGAACAGGATGATGTCGCCGCGGGTGCGGATCTCCTTGAGGACCTTCTTCAGGCGCTCCTCGAAGTCACCGCGGTAGCGGGAGCCGGCGACCAGAGCGCCGAGGTCCAGCGTGTAGAGGTGCTTGTCCTTGAGGGTCTCGGGCACCTCGCCCTTGACGATGGCCTGGGCGAGGCCCTCGACGACGGCGGTCTTGCCGACGCCGGGCTCACCGATCAGGACCGGGTTGTTCTTGGTGCGGCGGGACAGCACCTGCATGACCCGCTCGATCTCCTTCTCGCGCCCGATGACCGGGTCGAGCTTGGACTCACGAGCGGCCTGGGTGAGGTTCCGGCCGAACTGGTCGAGCACCAGGGACGTCGAGGGCGTGCCCTCGGCAGGGCCGCCCGCGGTGGCGGTCTCCTTGCCCTGGTAACCGGAGAGCAGCTGGATGACCTGCTGCCGCACCCGGTTGAGATCTGCGCCCAGCTTGACGAGGACCTGGGCGGCGACGCCCTCGCCCTCGCGGATCAGGCCGAGCAGGATGTGCTCCGTGCCGATGTAGTTGTGACCCAGCTGAAGGGCCTCGCGGAGCGACAGCTCCAGGACCTTCTTGGCACGGGGGGTGAAGGGGATGTGCCCGGACGGGGCCTGCTGCCCCTGCCCGATGATCTCCTCCACCTGCTGGCGGACCGCCTCGAGCGAAATCCCGAGGCTCTCAAGGGCCTTGGCGGCGACACCCTCACCCTCGTGGATCAGGCCCAGGAGGATGTGCTCGGTGCCGATGTAGTTGTGGTTGAGCATCCGGGCTTCTTCCTGAGCCAGGACGACAACCCGCCGCGCGCGGTCGGTGAACCTCTCGAACATCGTTAATCGCTCCTCAGAGCGGTCAGGCAGTGGGGGGAACTTCCCCTCCCTGTCCTTCCGCAGCTTAGTCCCGCAAGCGGGGACCGCTCATTCCAACTGCCGACACCGTCGATGGCCTCCTGACCCCGAACGCCGACATCTGCTCCAACCCGATGGTGCGAGACGATGTTCCCGCAGGCCAGGCAGTTACCCCAGTCGCCAGTACGCCGATGGCGAACGCGAGACGGCCTTTCCTGCGTGTCGCCCCCTCCCACTAGGGATGTCTTACCCGCGGGCACTGACACTCCATGCCGTGCGCACCGGTTCCCTCCGCTACGGGCGAACAGCCTTGCGCCTCACGACACCCCCCACGCATGCCTTTGTCGACACGCTGTGCGGTCGCGGGACCACCCAGCGTAACTCGCGGGCCTTTTTGGCGGTTGCACTTGGCATGGTTGGCTCAGTCCCCCCGGCCGGCGACTCGGCCGCCGCTGCGATCCTCACGCTTCCCCTCCCCCGACGGCCGCTCGATCCGGACGATCCGGCGGATCGGACCGACCCGGTCCGCGGCTGGTACGAGAACGAACTGGGCTGGGCGACCGTGCCCGGGAAGCCGGTACGACTTTTGGTGGGCGAGCGCTTCGACGTCCTGGACGTACCGTCCGAGGCGGGTCTCGCGGCGCTCCGGCGGCTCGCGCCGGGCTCTCCGGTGGCCGTACGGGGCGACCGGATGCGGCTGCTGGTGGCGGCGGGCTGCGCGGAGGAGGTGCCCGGGATCCTCCAGTGGCTGGAGTGGGGCGCGCTGCCGCTGGATCTGACGGCGATCGGCGCGGGCGGGCTCATCGAGGCTCCGTTGCCTCCCGCGCGGAATCCGGGCCGCGATCCCGGCCTGAACCGCCCTGTACCGGTGCAGGGGGCCGCTGTGTGGCTGCGGCCCCCCGTGGCAGGGTGCGAGGTCGAGGCCTCGCTGCCGACGATGTCGGCCTTGGGGGGCGGTGGGGGCGCCCCCGATCTCGTGCGACTGATGGACACGCTGGCGACGCACTGTCATCGTGTCCGGCTGCGGCGCGCGTGCGCTCAGCCGTTGGCCTTCTCGTAGGCCTCGCGAATGGTCGCCGGAACGCGGCCACGGTCATTGACCTCGAAACCGTTCTCCTTCGCCCACGCGCGGATCTGAGCGGTGTCCTGGCTGCCACCGGAAGCGGCGCGGGCCTTTCCACGCCCACCCGAAGCACGGCCGCCGGTACGACGTCCGCCCTTCACGTAGGGCTCGAGAAGTCCACGCAGCTTGTCCGCATTGGTTGTCGTGAGATCGATCTCGTACGTCTTGCCGTCCAGCGCGAACGTCACGGTCTCGTCCGCCTCGCCGCCGTCGAGGTCGTCGACAAGAAGGACCTGAACCTTCTGTGCCATCGGATTTCCTTTCATCGAAAACGTGAGGGGGCCGGGGGTCCGCAGCGTCCGCCGTTTAGCCGAGCCCTGTTATATGCAGTACTGCAGTACGTCGGAAAGCAAACCGCTTTTGCTGGGAAAACACAAACCCCCGGCAGAGACCGGCAGCCCGCCCCCCGTCCGGAAACGTGCGCGTTTCGGACATAGGGAACCCGGGCAAGGCGGGTCGGTCGGAATGGACGTCGACGATCACAGATGCAGAAGCATCCGGCTGTTGCCCAAGGTGTTCGGTTTCACTCGTTCGAGTCCGAGGAACTCCGCGACGCCCTCGTCATAGGAACGCAGCAGCTCCGCGTAGACATCGGTGTCGACCGGCGTCTCACCGATCTCCACGAAGCCGTGCTTGCCGAAGAAGTCCACTTCGAAGGTCAGGCAGAAAACGCGGCGAACACCGAGCCAGCGTGCGGTGTGCAGCAACTTCTCCAACAACTGGTGACCGACGCCGGCGCCCTTCAGCCCGCGCTTCACCGCGAGAGTCCGGACTTCCGCCAGGTCTTCCCACATCACGTGCAGGGCGCCACAGCCGACCACCTCGGCGTTGTCGTCGCGTTCGGCGACCCAGAACTCCTGGATGTCCTCGTAAAGCGTCACCGTCGCTTTGTCGAGCAGGATGCCGCCGCGGACGTAGGCGTCAAGGAGACGGCGCACGGCGGGGACATCGCCGGTCCGGGCCCGCCGGACGGTGATGGCTTTAGCGGTGACTTCGGGGTTCTCGGCGTTCTCGGCGGATGGACTCTCTGCTGACATGTGCGGACGCTATCGCCCGCCGCCCTCCGTCGCCGAGGCGGGGTTCTCCGCGCCACTGCGGCTACTGCCGGTACTCCCCGCACTCTCCGCACTCCCCTGAGTTGCGGGTTCGGCAGTTTCCGGACCTTGGACCATGCGTACGGCGTCGCGCAGCGCGTGTCGCTGTTCCTCACTCATCATCCCGAAGAAGGCGACGAGAGCGGCCGCGGGGTTGTCGCTCTGCGCCCAGGCGTCGTTCATCAGGGCGGCGGCGTAGGCAGCCCGGGTGGAGACCGCCTCATATCGATAGGCCCGGCCTTCCGCTTCACGACGCACCCAGCCCTTCTGATGGAGATTGTCCAAAACGGTCATCACCGTGGTGTACGCGATGGACCGTTCCTGCTGAAGGTCTTCCAGGACTTCTCGAACGGTGACGGGGCGGTTCCACTTCCACACCCGCGTCATGACCGAGTCTTCGAGTTCTCCCAATGGGCGAGGCACAGCTCAGAACAATAGTGGGAGATCTCGCCAATCGCGTGGCGGACGTGCACCTTCATTGGCAAATGGGAACAAAAAGGGCGTACGGCTTCGATAGAAGCCGTACGCCCCGGCAGGCGGCGGAGGTGCCTCGGTCCGGTCAGGCGTCGGGGCCCGCGGAGCCCTGGCGGGCGCCGTCCGCGCGCGCGAGCGCGGCGTCGACGGCCGCGTCCTCCTTGGCCTTGTTGGACCCTCCCTGGGTCTTCACGATCACCCTGATCACACCGATGAAGAACACGGCCATGACGATGGGAGGCACGAGCGCGGAGACGTAGTCCATGGATCCAGAGTAGCCAGGGAGGAACGGGACATCCGGGCGGGGTGCGCCCAAGTCAGCCGGCGGCGAGCCGCCGCTGCTCCGGGTCGGCGGGCGGCGGGGTCGGTTTGCGGCGCGGGAAGACCTCGCCCGGGGTGGGGACGGGCCGCCGGGCGGGCTCGGGCGCGGAGGGCTTGGCGGGGACGGGGCCCGGAGCGGGCGGGGCCGGCTTCTCGGCGGGCTTCTTCCGCGGTTGCTCGCCCGGCCGTCCGACCGGGTCCTCGTCGGCGGCGACGGAGAGCCGGGCGCAGCCGCCGACGGAAAGGCCCCCGGGGAGGGCCAGGAGCCGCGTGCGGGACGCCGGAACCGTCGGGGCGACCGGAACGGCCCTGCGGGCCGTACGGCGGGCCAGACGGGTGCGTACGTCGTGTTCGGCGAGCACCTGGCAGCGGCTCAGGAGAGCGGCGGCCGTCGGGTTGCCGCGCAGGGCGCGCAGCGCGGCGAGGTCGTCGGGATCGGGCCGGTAGCCGGTGGCCAGCACCTCCTCCAGGAGGGTGAGGTAACCGGCGGCGGTGCCGGGGAGGGCGGCGCGGTACCGGGCGAGGTCGGCCACCAGGAAGGCCCGCAGCCGGGCGGCCTCGCCCATCGCCTCGTCGAGGGACTCGGCGAGGCGATGGCAGTCCTGGACGTCCTCGGCGGAGACGGGGCCGGGGTGGAGGGCGAGGGCGAGGGCGCGGCGGAGCACACGCAGCTCCTCCGCACCGAACGCCATGCCGCCGCGGGATCCGTAGGGCGTGGGCATGCCGCGACGATACGCGCTAATCAGACAAATTCGACACAGAGCGTGGGTGTGGCGCGCCCGGATCCGCCCTGGTGGCCCCGTCGACGGACCGCCCCCGCCCGCCTGCGCCCGCGCCTCCGCCCGCCCAGGGATCCCCTCGTCACATGCGCGACACGTTCCGCTCGTACACCAGGCGCAGCCCGATCAGCGTCAGCCAGGGCTCGTGCTCGTCGATCACCGAGGACTCGCCGAGCACCGTCGGCGCCAGTCCGCCCGTGGCGATCACCGTCACGTCCTCCGGGTTGTCCGCCAGTTCGCGGGCCATCCGGGTGACGACGCCGTCGACCTGGCCGGCGAAGCCGTAGACGATCCCGGACTGCATCGCCTCGACCGTGTTCTTGCCGATCACGCTCCGCGGCCGGGCCACCTCGATCTTGCGCAGCATCGCGGCCCTGACGCCCAGCGCCTCGACCGAGATCTCGATGCCGGGGGCGATGACCCCACCGACGTACTCCCCGCGCGCGGAGACCGCGTCGAACGTCGTCGCCGTGCCGAAGTCGACGACGATCGCCGGGCCGCCGTAGAGCTCGTTCGCCGCGACCGCGTTGATGATGCGGTCGGCGCCGACCTCCTTGGGGTTGTCGAACAGGATCGGCACGCCCGTCTTCACGCCGGGTTCGACGAGCACGGCGGGCACGTCGCCGTAGTAGCGCCGTGTCACCTCTCGCAGTTCGTGCAGCACGGAGGGCACGGTCGCGCAGATCGCGATCCCGTCGATGCCGTCGCCCAGGTCGTCCCCGAGGAGCGGGTGCATGCCCATGAGGCCCTGGAGCAGCACGGCCAGTTCGTCCGCGGTGCGGCGGGCGTCGGTGGAGATCCGCCAGTGCTCGACGATGTCCTCACCGTCGAACAGGCCGAGCACGGTGTGCGTGTTGCCCACGTCGATCGTCAGCAGCATGGCCGGTCCCCGTTCCTACTCAGCCGCTCGCAGATCCAGACCGATGTCCAGGATCGGCGAGGAGTGGGTCAGGGCCCCTACGGCGAGGAAGTCGACGCCGGTGTCGGCGTACGCCTTGGCGTTCTCCAGGGTCAGCCGGCCGGACGCCTCCAGCAGGGCTCGCCCGCCGACGACGCCGACGGCCTCGGCGCACTCCCCGGGCGTGAAGTTGTCCAGCAGGATCAGATCGGCACCCGCGTCGACCACCTCGCGCAGCTGGTGCAAGGTGTCGACCTCGACCTCGATCGGCACCTCCGGGAAGGTCTCCCGGACGGCCTCGAAGGCCCGGGCGACGCCGCCCGCGGCGACCACGTGGTTGTCCTTGACCAGGGCAGCGTCGGACAGCGACATCCGGTGGTTGACGCCTCCGCCGCAGCGGACGGCGAACTTCTCCAGGGAGCGCAGCCCCGGCGTCGTCTTACGGGTGTCGCGCACGCGTGTCTTCGTGCCCTCCAGGACGTCCGCCCACGCGCGCGTGGCGGTGGCGATACCGGACAGGCGGCACATCAGGTTGAGCGCGCTGCGCTCGGCGGTGAGGAGGTCACGCGTGCGCGTGGTGACCGACAGCAGCTTCTGTCCGGCCTCCACGCGGTCGCCGTCCTCCACGTGCCGCTCGACCTCGAACTCGTCCGTGCAGACGACCGAGACGACCGCCTCGGCGATCCTGAGGCCCGCGACCACGCCTGCCTCGCGCGCGGTGAAGTCGGCGGTGGCGACCGCGTCCTCGGGGATGGTCGCGACCGTCGTCACGTCGACGCCGTGGTCCAGGTCCTCCTGGATGGCGACGTTGGCGATGTCCTCGACCTCGACGGGGTCGAGGCCGGCGTCGGTCAGGAGCTGGGCGAGCGCGGGGTCGAGCCCGCACTCCAGGTACTCCGCGTCGGTGAAGTCCGCGTCTGCGTCGGCGCCACAGGCACAGCCGTCGCCGCAGCCGCCGCTCTGGGCGAGGGGAAGGTCGGGGGTGCTCACGTCTGTCACTGCTCCTGGTGGTGCTGCCGGGTAGGGGGGAAGTCTGCGGTATCGGTGGTGTGTACGGCGAGCGTGCGGTCCGGATTCAGCCTGACGACGATGTGGCGGCGCCAGTTCGCGTCGTCGCGGTCGGCGTGGTCCTCGCGCCAGTGGCAGCCGCGGGTCTCCTCGCGCTGCCGGGCGGCGGCGACCAGGACGCGCGCGACGCACAGGAGGTTGGTGGCCTCCCAGGTGTCGACGCCGGGCTCGGCCGTCTTGCCGTTCTCGTCGAGGGCGCCGCGGGCCTCGGTGTGCAGCCGTTGCAGCTGGTCGGCGGCCTTCTCCAGGGACTCGGCGGAGCGCAGGACGCCCGCGCCCTCCGTCATCACCCGCTGGATGGCGAACCGGGCCTCGGGGGCGAGGAGCGGGTGCGCGGGCCGCTCGGGGTGCTCGACGGGCGCGGGCACACGCGCGTGAAGCCGGTCGTCCGCCCGGCTCGCCGCGATGTCGGCCACGATGCGCTCGGCGTAGACGAGGCCTTCCAGGAGCGAGTTCGACGCGAGCCGGTTCGCGCCGTGCACGCCGGTGCAGGCGACCTCCCCGCACGCGTAGAGGCCCGGCACGGTCGTCCGGCCGCGGGAGTCGGTCCGCACGCCTCCGGAGGCGTAGTGGGCGGCCGGGGCCACCGGGACGGGCTCGGTGACCGGGTCGATGCCGTGGGTGCGGCAGGCGGCGAGGATGGTCGGGAAGCGGTGCTCCCACATGGGGGCGCCGAAGTGCCGGGCGTCGAGGAACATGTGCTCGGCGTCCTGCTCCTGCATGCGGCGCATGATGCCCTTGGCGACGATGTCCCGGGGCGCGAGCTCGGCCAGCTCGTGCTGCCCGACCATGAAGCGCACGCCGTCCGCGTCGACCAGGTGGGCGCCCTCGCCGCGCACGGCCTCGGAGACGAGGGGCTGCTGGCCCTCCGCGTCCGCGCCGAGGAACAGCACGGTCGGGTGGAACTGGACGAACTCCAGGTCGGAGACCTCCGCGCCCGCGCGCAGAGCCAGCGCCACGCCGTCGCCGGTGGACACGGACGGGTTGGTGGTGGCCGAGAACACCTGCCCCATGCCGCCGGTCGCGAGGACGACCGCGGGGGCGTGCACGGCGCCGACGCCGTCGTGCTGGCCCTCGCCCATGACGTGCAGGGTGACGCCGGCGGTGCGGCCGTCGGCGTCCGTGAGGAGGTCCAGGACGAGCGCGTTCTCGATCGTGCGCATGCCACGCGCGTGTACCGCCTCGACGAGCGCCCGGGAGATCTCCGCGCCGGTCGCGTCGCCGCCCGCGTGGGCGATCCGGCGGCGGTGGTGGCCGCCCTCGCGGGTGAGCTCCAGGCCGCCTCCCTCGGACTCGTCGAAGTGCGCGCCGGTCGCGATCAGCCGGCGCACGGCGTCGGGGCCCTCGGTGACGAGGATCCGCACCGCGTCCTCGTCGCACAGGCCCACGCCCGCCACCAGCGTGTCGTCCAGGTGCTGTTCGGGTGTGTCGCCCTCGCCCAGGGCTGCGGCTATGCCGCCCTGCGCCCAGCGGGTGGAGCCGTCGTCGAGGCGGGCCTTGGTGACGACGACGGTCTTCAGGCCGGCGGCCTCGCAGCGCAGGGCCGCGGTCAGGCCGGCGACGCCGGAGCCGACGACCACGACGTCCGCGGCGATGCTCCACCCGGGCGCGGGCGCGTGCAGTCGTATGCCTGTGCTGGTCACGAGGCGGCTCCGAAGGTGAGGGGGAGGTTGTCGATCAGCCGGGTCGACCCGACCCGGGCGGCGACGGCGAGCACGGCCTCGCCGGTGAAGTCGTCGTCGATCTCCGTGAAGTCGGACGGGTCGACGAGGGCGAGGTAGTCCAGCTCCAGCGGCGGGTCGTGGCGCACGGCATCGTCGAGAACCAGGCGGGCGGCCGCGCGGACGGCGGCGGGGTTGCCGGGGGCGGCCTTGGCGACGGCGTGCGCGTCGGCGGCCGCGCGGGACTCCCCTATGGCGCTGAGCGCCTCGGCACGCGCGTGCGTGGCGGGCACCTCACGCGCGCGTGCGCGCAGCGCCTCCTGCGCGGCGTGCCGGTCGCCGCCGGCGAAAAGCGCCTGGGAGAGCGCCAGCGCGGTGCGCCGCTCCCGGGCGGACAGAAAGCGGTTGCGGCTGGACAGCGCCAGGCCGTCCTCCTCGCGCACCGTCGGTACGGCGACGATCTCCACGCCGAAGTTCAGGTCGCGCGTCATACGGCGGATCAGGGCGAGCTGTTGGGCGTCCTTCTGCCCGAACAGGGCCGCGTCGGGCCGGGTGAGGTGCAGGAGCTTGGCGACGACGGTGAGCATGCCGTCGAAGTGCCCGGGACGGGAGCTGCCCTCCAGGCGGCCGCCCATGGGGCCCGCGGTGATGCGGACCTGGGGCTCGCCGCCCGGGTAGACCTCGTCCACGGACGGGGCGAACACGACGTCCGCGCCGGCCTGCTCGGCGATCTTGAGATCGGCGTCCAGGGTGCGCGGGTAGCGGTCGAGGTCCTCGCCCTGGCCGAACTGCAAGGGATTGACGAAGACCGTGACGACGACCTCGCCGTCCGGCCCGGCGAGTTCGCGAGCCGTACGGACGAGAGCGGCATGGCCCTCGTGGAGGGCGCCCATCGTCATCACGACGGTCCGGCGGCCGCCACGCGTGCGTGCATGGAGTTCGTCGGCGGTGCGCAGCAGAGTGGTGGTCATCCGGCGTCTCCTTCGGTGCCGTGCGTGCCGGGCGTACCAGGGGCGCCAGGGGTGCCGTGGGCTTCCTCGGCAAGCACCCCGAGGAGGTCCTCGGCGAGTTCGGGCTTCAGGAGTCCGTGGGCGAGCGCGCGGTCGGCGGTCGCGCGGGCCATCGCCAGGTAGCCGGCGACGGCCTGCGGGGCGTGCTCGCGCAGCTGCGCGACGTGCGCGGCGACCGTGCCCGCGTCCCCGCGCGCGACGGGGCCGGTGAGCGCGCCGTCGCCGGAGCGCAGCGCGTTGTCGAGGGCGGCGCCGAGCAGTGGGCCGAGCATCCGGTCGGGGGCCTCGACACCGGCCGCGCGGAGCAGCTCCATGGACTGGGCGACCAGCGTGACCAGGTGGTTTGCGCCCAGGGCGAGGGCCGCGTGGTAGAGCGGACGGCTCTCCTCGGCGATCCACTCCGGCTCGCCACCCATCTCGATCACGAGGGCTTCCGCGGCCAGCCGCAGCTCGTCGGGCGCGGTGACCCCGAAGGCGCAGCCGGCCAGCCGCTGGACGTCCACGGGCGTGCCCGTGAAGGTCATCGCCGGGTGCAGGGCCAGCGGCAGCGCGCCCGCGCGCAGGGCGGGGTCGAGCACCTTCGCGCCGTACCGCCCGGAGGTGTGCACGAGCAGCTGGCCCGGCCGCACGGCGCCGGTCTCGGCGAGGCCCTCGACGAGACCGGGCAGGCTGTCGTCGGGGACGGTCAGCAGCACCAGGTCGGCACGCCGGAGGACCTCGGCGGGCGGGAGGAGGGGCACGTCGGGCAGCAGCAGCGCGGCTCGTCGCCTGGAGGCGTCGGAGACGCCGGAGACGGCGACCGGGCGGTGCCCGGCGAGTTGGAGGGACGCGGCCAGGGCCGGCCCGACCCGGCCGGCGCCGACGACGCCGACGGCGAGCCGCGCGGGGCGGTCCCTGGGGTCTGGCTGTTGGGCTGTACTCACGCGACGACGGCCTTCCGTTCCAGTCCGCTCCGGGTACCGGACGATTTCTCGTCATGTTAACGCGATTGGTTCGAGCGGAGCCCGGTCGTCCACAGGCTGTGGGCTTCGCCACCCGCTTCCGAACCGCGTCCGAATCACGTCCGCCTCACGTGCAACACGCTTCCGACCCACCGACCCGGCCGCCGGGTCGGAGCCTGAAATGCGCGTGCCCGTGCGAGCCGCGGCACGGCATCATCCGGAGCATGACGAACACGGCGGAGCAGGGCGAGGAGAAGTCGGCGCGGCAGCGCCTGCGGGAGCGGCGGACGGTCGCCTTCCGCAAGGCGGAACGCGTGCTCGCGCGCGGGGGGTTCCGGGGCACCCTGCGCGACCGGCTCACGCTGCTCCACGAGGCCGCACCCCAGGTCTACGACCTCGACGAGCCCGCCGACATCTACGGCGACGGGGTCGTGGAGGCCCTGGAGAATCGGGTCGCCGAGCTGCTGGGGACGGAGGCCTGCGCCTTCTTCCCGACCGGCACGATGGCCCAGCAGGTCGCCTTGCGCTGCTGGGCGGGCCGCACCGGGAACCCCACGGTCGCACTGCATGCGCTGAGCCACCCCGAGGTGTGGGAGCGGGGCGCGTTCACCACCGTCAGCGAGCTGCGCACGGTCCGGGTGACGACCGAGCCCCGGCTGCCCACGGCGGAGGAGGTGCGCGCCTTCGAGGAGCCCTTCGGGGCGCTGATGCTGGAGCTGCCCCTCAGGGACGCCGGTTTCGTGCTCCCCTCCTGGGAGGAGCTGACCGAGGTCGTGGAGGCGGCACGCGAGCGCGATGCGGTCGTGCACTTCGACGGCGCGCGCCTGTGGGAGACCACCCACCACTTCGGCCGCGCTCTACGGGACATAGCGGGCCTGGCGGACAGCGTCTACGTGTCGTTCTACAAGTCCCTCGACGGCTTCGGCGGCGCCGCGCTCGCCGGCCCGAGGACGCTGATCGAGGAGGCGCGGACCTGGCGGCACCGCTACGGCGGAATGCTCTTCCAGCAGTTCCCCACCGCACTGTCGGCGCTCATCGGGCTGGAGCGGGAGCTGCCCCGGCTGCCGGAATACGTGGCCCACGCGCGTGTGGTGGCCACCGCGCTGCGCGAGGGGTTCGCCGAAACGGACGTCCCATGGGCGCGCGTGCACCCGGAGGTGCCGCACACGCACGAGTTCCAGGTCTGGCTGCCGTACGAGGCGGACGTGCTCGCCGAGGCGGCGGCGCTCCAGGCCGAGGAGACGGCCACGATGCTCTTCGCCGGCGCCTGGGCCCGCGGCGGGCCCGGGCTGTCCCTCACCGAGGTCACCGTCCGCGCCGCCGGCCTGACGTGGACGGCGGACGACGTGAAGGCGGCGGTCGCGGGCTTCACGGCCCGGCTGGCCCGGGTGATTGAGGCAGCCGCAGCGACCGAGGCCACCGAAGCCGGCAAGGCAGCAGAGGCGGCCGAGGCGGTCAGCAGGTAGGGCGGGGGCGCAGGTGCAGCCGACGGGCCAGGGCACGCCACAGCCGCCCGTGGGCGGGGCGGCCCGCGACGACCGCGCGGAACTGCTGGTAGTCGCGCAGTTCGCGCATCACCTGCCAGTCGTGGGCGCCGGGCGCGGGAACGACGGGCTCGCCGTGCTGCCGGGCGCGGTGGGCGTCGAGGGCGTACTGCTGGGTGATGCTCATGGCCGATCCCTCTCGGAACGATCGTGTTCAGGGCATAGGAGGAGGTGAAAGGGCATAGGAAGACGTGACGGGGGCTCCGCAACAGCCCCGGCCTCTTCAGGCTGCGGCCCGGCGGCCGCCCGCGTCGCGTCGATTGACGGCGGCCGTCAATCGGAGATCGCGTTGTCGGTGGCGGGGTGCACCATGAGGACATGAGCCTGAGCATCGACATCGCTGGGCTGCGGCCGGAGAGGGTCGCCGTCGTGCCCTCCCCCCTGGCCGAGCTCGGCACCGCGCTGCACGCGCTGGCCGAGCCGGGGCACCATCCCGGCCTCCAGGGATGGGTCACCGGCGTCACTGCTCGGCTCGACCCCTATCTGGCCGACCGGATGTGCGAGGCCGACTTCCTGTGGCGGACGACGTTCTCGGACGTCTTCCTGCCCTACGCGGGCATCCCGGGCCGGGACACGCTCCCCGGGGCCACACTCGCCGAGGAACTCGACCTCCTCGACAAGCTGACGGACGAGCAGTTCGTGGACCTGTCACTGGAGTTCACCTGCTCCTCCGGGTACGAACTGCCGAGCAACAGCGTCCTCGCCGACCCGGAACTGCGCCGCCGCGCCTTGGAACTGGCCGCCGCGCGCGGGCCTCGCCAGGTGCGGTTCACCCAACGGCTGCTCGACGACCCGCCACGCGTGCGTGCCTGGCTCAGGCAGTTCCTGGAGGACTGCGACGAGGCGTTCTTCGCCGATGTCTGGGCCCGGGTCCGCATCCCGCTCGCCGCCGACGCCCGGCACAAGACGGACCTGCTGCGCCACAAGGGCCTGGCGGAGACGCTCGCCGCGGTGTCCCCCGCCGTGACGCTCGACGAGGCCGGGGCGCGCATCACGGTGGACAAGCTGGTCCATGCCCGGACCACCACCGGGGACGGCGGCCTGCTGCTCGTGCCGACGAGCCTCGGCTGGCCGCACCTGATGGTGCTGTACCGGCACGGCTGGCAGCCCGTGCTGCACTACCCGGTCGGCTCTCCGGAGCTGGCCTCGCCGCCCTCGGTGGAGCAGCTGACGCTACGGATGACCGCGCTGTCGCATCCCGTCCGGATGCGGATCTGCCGCCTGCTGGCCCGCAGCGCGTACACCACGACCGAGCTGGCCCAGGCCCAGGGCATGACGGCCCCCGAGATATCCCGGCATCTCGCCGTCCTGAAGAAGGCGGGCCTGCTCACCACCCGCCGGCGCGGCCGGTACGTGCTGCACCAGCTCGACGTGGCGGTGGTGGCCCGGCTGGGCAGCGACTTCCTGGAAGGGATACTCCGCTAGGCCCAGCAGGCCCAGTAGGGCCAGCAGGCCCGAGGGCCGATAGGCCTTGTCTGCTTGCAGGAACTCCAAGGGGTCAGTCGAAGCGGATGTGTTTCAGGCCGACCCCGGCCTGCCGCAGCTTCGTCCGCAGCGCGCCCTCGGTGTTGGGCCTGAGCGTCAGCCCGGCGAGGACGGCGATGCGGTCGGCCGTCTTCGGCACGGTCGAGTGGTCCGTCCACAAGTGCTCGGCGAACTCCGGCTCGCTCAGTCGTTCGAGGCAGTGGTCGAGCTTCTGGACGGCCCAGCTCTCCCGGCGCAGCCCCGCGTTCTTACCGGCGACGAACCCGAGGAGGTGCCCGAGGCCTCGCTCGCGCAACCGCCGCACCACCGTCCCGCGTTCGGCGAGGAGAGTGAAGTGGCGTACGTCGTGGCCGAGTTCGCGCAGCCTGCCGACAGTCTCCCCGAAGTACCGGGGATCGGTCACGGTCATGGGCACGATGACCACGCCGTCGTGCCGGCCGAGCGCCAGGTCGAGGACCTCGACGACGCCCTGTCGCCAGGAGGTCAGGTCCTGGAAGTCCCCGCGAAGGTCGGGCGGCAGCATGCGGCGCAGGCCGAAGCCGGCGTGCTCGGGGTCGCAGACGACACTGCCGGGCAGACGGCGCTGTATCTCGTGTGCGGTCTGTGTCTTGCCGCCCCCGAAAGGGCCGTTGATCCACAGGAGCATGCGCAGACCCTAGATGAATGAGTCCAAGGGATGTCCTGCGGACATAGGACGAGGGCGTCCAGTGTCGATGTGTGACGACCGACCTGGACACCCTCGCAACGG
>NZ_JBFAKW010000134.1:0-12457 GCF_040655955.1 Streptomyces sp. NPDC050263
GGACCGCTATTGCCGTAGCGGTTCCGATCGGCGAGCGATCAGCCACGACCACTTGATCTTCACGATCGGGTGACCTGCGAAGTACGGGCCTAGACGGTCGGCGGCGGCGTCCTGTCCTGGAGGCCGTCGTCCTGTATGCGCCGGGATGTGTGCGCGGCCAGGTGGATCTGGCGCGAATAGATCGGTGGAGTACCGTCTGCGGGCGCGGGCTCTTCGTAGCATTCGAGGAGCAGGTCGCCACGCATGTCTTCTAGCTCGTAAGGTGCTTCCTCCAGCAAGGCGTTGGCCCACACTTCGAGAGACGCGTTCTTCAGCGCCTCGTTGGGAACCTGGATGAGGGGCCCGGAATCCATCAGGTGCCACTCTGGCTCACCGTCGGCACGGAAGCGCAGTCGCCACCAATACGGCTGGAAGTAGGGTTTCTTCAACGAGGACCAGCTCCCGGTTCTGTCGAGGGCTCGAACGCAGGCTGACCTGGGATGGTGACACTCCGGCAGTTCCAGGTTCACAGATCGGGAGCACGTCCGCGAGTGGAAATTTCCCATGCCGGCGTTCATCGGCATCGGCCCTGCTCACCGGCGGGTGTTGAGGGCGGACAGGGTCAGCCGGCCCCAACCGACACGCTCGGCCGGTGGGGCGACGCCCCGCGGACGATCCCCGTACTTGAGCAGATCCGCGTTCCCTGGCCAGGCGGGTCCACGACACGCTTGCTGTGGCCGCCATCGGGCTGCGGCGGTGGCTGTGGGCGTGCCCGTGTGCCGCACCGGGCCGCCGCAGCCGGGCCGCTTCGCAAGTGCCACTGCTTACCGCATGACGGGACGGTTGGCGGAGGCGTATTCGTCCGCGACGTTGAAGACGCCGGCACAGCACGGGCATTCCGCTTTGCCGAACAGGTGGGCAATCCCGCCGGTGAGCACCTCCTGCCCGTCGCGGACAGTGATCTGATGCATCCACCGGCCGGTGCCGACGAGTTGCTCGCCGACCGCCGGCCGCAGCTCCCGTCGGATCTCCTCGCCCCCGTCCCGTACCTGCGCGTAGCACCCGAAGCAGCCGATGGCGATCGTCACCCCTACGCCGCAGTGGGGACAGTCCACGTGCAGGATGCCGTCGGTGAAGCCTTCCAGGGTGTTCGCCCAGTGGTACTGCTCTTCGACCGCGAGCAGGGCGCGGAAGGACACGAGGTAGTCGGCCGGGCGTGACCGCAGGTGCCGGTCCAGCACCTCACGGAACTCCGCGATCGCGCCAGTGCAGTTCGCCGGCAGATCGTCGCAGCCGTGCGGCCCTGCCGCGCGCTCCAGGATCTGCCCGGCCAGGCCGCGTGCCTGCGCGCTGTGTGGCGCGAGGCGCACCAGCCGCGGCAAGGCGGCGAAACTGGCGGGGGACACCACGTCATGCTCGAGGACGAGCCGCCATCCCAGTTCCTTCCATGCTTCAGGATCGTTCCGGGTCTCCACCCGCTCCAGGAGCTCCGGAACACGATCCACATCGAAACGGCAGTCGCGCATCTGCGCCCAAGTCCAGTCCACCACCTGAGCATTGAACCGGGACCGCTGGTGTAGCGCATCACGTCGGGCTCGGCGTCCACGACACCCTCGACCCCACGAGCGGAGTCCACCGCCCCGGATACGCCCACCTCCTCCGGGAACGTCGCCACCGCCCGGTCCGGCAGCGACTCACGCGGAGCCTGCACCTGCTCCGCTCCCGCCTCCTCCAGGCCTGCGGCGACCGAGGGCCAGTCCCCGTCCGGGGCCAGTTTGACGATCACACGCACCGACATGTCTGCCTCCGTCCGGTCCGGAAACACGTTGCTCACTCCACCTTCGCTCGCCCGCTGTCCCGCCCGCGACCGGTGCCGACGCGTGCGGTGCCCAGGTGCGGGCTGTGTCCCGGCCTGCGGCGATCCACCGGCCGTCGCTCTCCTGGATGACGTAGAGCGCGTCCGTCTTGGCCTTCCGGTCGACGGTCGCCTGATGCGCCGTGGTCGACGAGGCGCAGGAGCTTTGGGACCGCATGTCGGAGGCGGCCAGTAGCCTCGGTCGCCATGGGCATTCAGATCGATGTCGTGGTGGGTTACCCGGTCGACGACGAGGTGGAGAGGGTGCTCGGGTTGGCCGAGGCCGTCGGCGAGCCCGTCGCTGTCACGTTCCTGTGGGAGGGGCGTGAGGAGGCGGAACGTGCGGTGCTGGTGCCCGCGGCCACGCTGGCGCTCTGGGAGCATTGGGCCCCCACCGCCTACCCGACGAGTGGCACTCGGGAAGAGAGCCGGGCTGTGGCGGAGGAGCCGGAGCCGGCTCACCCAGCGGAATTCGGCGCGTTCACGCTGTACCGTCGCCGGGTCGGAGGGCGCACGGCGGTGGCTCGCAAAGGCGTGGTGGTCGCCGAGCTACTGGACCCCGACGAGGCGCACTGGCTCCAGGAGAAGGCCCGCAATGTCCGCCACGGCTTCATGGATCCGAAGCAGAAGGCCGCATTCGAGGCGTTCCTCGCCCGGCAGGCATCCCTCGATGATCAGTGACGCGCCGCCTCATGCTTCGTGGCTTTGTCATCGGTCTTCGGGCGCCGGCCGTTGAGCCCCCGCATCCCCGCTGTCTCGTCACCGGGCCCGGCATGGGCTACCGCTTCGAAGGGTGACCACGGCACGCGGCAAGCTTCGCCGTTACCTCGGCGCGGCGCCGGGCGTCGGCGCCGTGGGCGGATAGAGGTCGAGAACGACGTCGAGCCCCAGCCCGGCGACCTCGGTGAGCAGAGGGGCCGGCAGGACGCAGCCTCCCTGACCGTTCTCGCTGCCGAAACCGAGGCACAGCTCCAGATCACAGTCGACGGACAGGCGCGTCAGCTCCTCACGACGCCCGTTGACCAGTCGGACCAGCGCCGCGACGTGCTCCTCAAGCCCGCTGTCGTTTCCCAGTCCACTCCGTCGGATCCAGACACTGGTCTCCCGTCGGCGGCTGCCCGGGTTCCGGGGACTCGACAAGCTCCCCTGTTCGTACTGCTCGTCGGGGACGATCCCCAGGCGAGCCGAGATCTCGTCGGCGCGGACCGTCCGGCTCGTGATCCGGATCGATCCGGCCGACCACTTCGTGTCCGGCAACGGCGAGTGCGTCGTCGAGCGTTCTGGCACGTCCTCACCATCGCAGGCCGGTCAGCGGCAGGCCAGCGCATTCCTCGGGCGCTCGCAGGGTCCTGGATCCGGCACCTCGAAGCAGGGCCACGTCAGCAGGGCCTCACCGGGCCGGTCACCAGGGCTGCCGGACCACGTCCTGTTCGGTGCGGCCTGCGACTGCGAGTACGCGCCGACCCGGAGCGTCGACGCCGATCTCGACCTCATGGCCGAGGCCGGGATCGCGCCGTGGTGCACGGTTCGGAGTCCGAGCTCCGAGTGGCTTACCGAGGCTTGTGTGACCGGTCACATCCATGTAAGCATTGTGAGCGGTCACAACCGTGCGGAGGGCCGATGCAGGACCGACGGAACAACCGCGAACGGCCTGCGGGATCGCAGTGTTGAGAAGGGAAACCGCGTTGAGCACTGCTGTCGAGGCAGCTGAGAAGTCTCTTCTCTGGTCCCATGAGGCTCTGGGGCTGCGCGCCCTCGCGGACTGCGCCGGGTCGGTCAGGTGGGGAGCGGTGGGCCAGGACTGGAACACGCTGCTGCCGCTCGTCGAGGTCACGGTCACCGGCCATGGCCGCAGCTGGTCGGGCGAGCGGTTCATCGACACCGCCGTCGGCGAGCGCCTGGCCTACCGCGGTCACCGGACCGTGGTGGAGGGCGACCGGCAGCGCACGACGATCCGGCTGGCGGATCCGGCGACCGGCCTTGCCGCCGACATCACCCTGGGAACCTGCCCCGGCACTCGCTTCCTCCGCTCGCAGGTGCGTCTGGTCAACGAGGGCGGCGCGCCGCTCCGGCTGGAGAGCGTGTCGACCCTGACCCTCGGCGGCATCGTGGACGCCGAGGGCTCTCTCGACGGCCTGACCCTGCACTGGGCGGACAACGACTGGCTCGCCGAGTGCCGTTGGCGGCACGGCGCGTTCCGTGACCACGTCGTCCCGCTGAGCCGGGCCGCCCACGGTCACGAGGGGCGCGGCTGCTTCGAGCGGTACTCGCAGGGCAGTTGGTCCACGGGACGGCACCTGCCGATGGCCGCGCTCACCGACGACCGGACGGGCCGCGCCTGGCTCTGGCAGATCGAGTCCAGCGCGGGCTGGCGCTACGAGAGCGGCGAACGGGAGGGCGCCGCCTACCTCGCTCTGTTCGGACCCGACGACGCCCACCACCAGTGGTGCCAACTCCTCTCACCCGGAGAGGAGTTCACCACCGTGCCGGCCGTCCTCGTCAGCGTCGGGACCGGTGGCCTGGACGCCGCGTTCGGCGAACTCACCGCCTACCGGCGCCGGATCCGCCGCCGTCACCCGGACCACACCGCCCTCCCGGTGATCTACAACGACTACATGAACACCCTGATGGGCGACCCCACGACCGACAAGCTCCTGCCGCTCGTCGAAGCGGCCGGATCGGCGGGCGCCGAGGTCTTCGTCGTCGACGCCGGCTGGTACGACGACGACGCCCAGGGCTGGTGGGACGCCGTCGGCGCCTGGGAGGCCTCCGAGAGCCGCTTCCCCGGCGGCATCGGGCAGGTACTGGACGCCATAAGGCGGCACGGGATGACCCCGGGACTGTGGCTGGAGCCCGAAGTGGTCGGCGTCCGCAGCCCGCTGGCCCGCACACTGCCCCCCGAGGCGTTCTTCCGCCGGGGCGGAATACGGGTCACCGAACACGGCCGCCATCACCTGGACCTGCGCCACCCCGCCGCCCGCGCCCACCTCGACCGGGTCGTGGACCGGATCGTGGGCGACTGGGGCGTGGGCTATCTGAAGTTCGACTACAACGTCAACGTCGGCCCCGGCACGGAGAACGGCGCGGAGAGCGCCGGCGCGGGACTGCTCGGCCACCATCGCGCCCACCTCGACTGGATGGCCTCCCTCCTCGACCGCCACCCCGGCCTCGTCCTGGAGAACTGTTCCTCGGGCGGCCTGCGCATGGACTACGCGCAGTTGGCGGTGGTGCAGCTACAGTCCACCAGCGACCAGCAGGACCCCCTGCGCTACCCGCCCATCGCCGCCGCGGCCGCCACCGCCGCGACCCCCGAACAGGCCGCGGTGTGGGCCTACCCCCAGCCCGGCTTCAGCCCCGACGCGATCGCCTTCACCCTCACCGGCGCACTGCTGGGCCGGGTCCACCTGTCCGGGTTCCTCGACCGCATGAGCGAGGCCGAGCGGGAACTCGTCCGCTCGGCCGTCTCCGTCTACCGGAGCATCCGACCGGAGATCGCCGACGGCCTCCCGTTCTGGCCGCTCGGCCTGCCCTCCTGGGAGGACGCCTGGCTCGCCCACGGCCTGCACGGCCCGGTCGGCACGCTCCTCACGGTGTGGCGGCGGGCGCCGGACCAGGGCGACCACGGCGCCCGTACACTCCCGATCCCACACCTGCGCGGTACGCACGTCCGCCCCACGGTGCTGTACCCCGTCGGCGCGGACGCCTCCGCGGTCTGGGACGCAGCCGACGGGCGGCTCACCGTCGCCCTGCCGCGCCCCGGCACCGCCGTGCTGCTGCGCCTCGACACGGCTCTACCGGCGGAGGGTCGCGAGGTGTGAACCCGTTCCCCGACTGCTCGACGGTGAGCGTGCGCAGCCGGGAGGCGGCCGGCTCGATGGCGACCGGCGGGACGAGGGTGGCCAGGGTGACGGTGTAGGCGTCCGTCGGCGATCCAGGTCGAGGAGGAGTTGGCGGCTGACAGTCCCAGGGCGAGGTCGGGCAGGGCGAGAGGGAGGGCAGGGACCGAAGCGACGAGCGGTGCGTCACGAGGCTGTCAGTCGGTTCCGGGCTGGATGAGCCTGTAGAAGAGGCGGGCGCCGGCCCGTTGGGCGGACTGGCGCAGCCGTACCGGGAGCGGGCGGGCCGGAGTCGGCGCGGGCGGCTTCGCGGCCAGGCGGGGGAAGAGGGCTTCGGCGTTGGTGCGGTTGACGGCCGCGAGCGTGCCGGGATCCACGCCGCTGTCGAGGCCGCCCGCGAAGTACTGGGAGGCGGGCGTGGGGGCGAAGGGCCAGTCGCTGCCGAACAGGACGTGTCCGGGGCGGGCGAAGGCGAGCAGGGTGGGCAGGGCGGCGGGGCTGGAGGACAGCGCGGTGTCGTAGTAGAAGCCGCGCAGGTCGTCCAGGGTGTCGAGCGGGCTGCGGCCGGTGTCGGCGGCGATGGCGACGGCCATGCGGTGGGAGGCGTAGGGGACGAAGCCGCCGGCGTGGCTGAGGATGAAGCGGATGTTCGGGTGGCGGCGCGGCACGCCGTTGCGTACGAGGAGGTAGGCGGCGCGGGTGGTGTCGAGGAGGAAGTCGGCGGCGAACGGGGGGATGCCGTCGACGGCGGGTGCGGGGAGTTCGGCGGGATGGACGAAGACGACGGCGCCGTGCGTGTCCAGGACTCGCCACAGCGCGTCCTGGCCCTCGGCCCCGAGGTAGGCGCCCTGGTTGTTGGCGAGCAGGGTGACCCCGTCGGCGCCCAGTTCGGTCAGGGCCCGCTCGGCCTCCCCGGCCGACGCGTGGACGTCCGGCATGGGCAGGGTGGCGAACCAGCCGAAGCGGTCGGGACGCTCGGCGGCGAGGACGGCGCAGTGGTCGTTGAGGTGTCGGGCCAGGGCGGCGGCCTCGCCGGGGTCGGTGAGGAACCCGGTGCCCGGGGTGGAGAGGGAGAGGATCGCCGTGTCTGTCCGGAGCAGGTCCATCAGGTCCAGGGCGGCCTCGGGGCTCCAGTCCGGCAGGGCGCGGCCGCCCGCCTGCGTGATGCGGGCCTTGGCGAGGGCGTCGCGGTAGAGGGCCGGGACGAGATGCTGGTGGACGTCGATCCGGTGGGGTGCGGTGGTCATGGGGTGGCCTCTTGGCTTTCTGGGCTGAGCGGGTCGAGGCGACGACGATCCAGTCGTTCCGGCCGCAGCCGACGCGGCGCGGTGACCGACTCGACGAGCGGTCGTGGCAGCGGGTGCCGGTACGGCGGCGGGGTCGGACCGGGAGGGCGGAGGGACTCGGCGTGCCCGACCCGGGGCGGTTCTCGACGTTCGGGTCGTCGGCAGAGGGCCTCGGGGGCGATGAGGACGCCCGGTAACGAGTGGGGGACAAGAGCCATGTGCCGTCCTCTGTCTCCTCGTGATGGGACGTGCCCCTCCTTCCGCGCCGACTCTTGACCGTCTCCGGCACCCGGTTTAGCGTAGCGAGCATTCCAATTGGAGTAAACGCTACAACAAAGAGCCGATGCGAGACAGTGAGGTGGCCCGGTGAGCGAACTCGATGCCAAGGGCAGAGCCGAAGAAGGCCCCGGGGACGGAGTCGGATCCGACGCGTACGACGTGGCGGTGATCGGCTACGGGCCCACGGGCGTGACCGCGGCGAACCTGCTGGGCGCGCTGGGTCTGAGGGCGGTCGTGCTGGAGCGCGACGCCGAGATCTACTCCCGTGCGCGGGCGATCTCCACGGACGAGGAGGTCATCCGGATCTGGCAGCGCATCGGCCTGGCCGACCGGCTCAAAGAGGACATGCTGGCCGAGCGGCCGCTCGACTTCGTCGACGCGCGCGGTCGCACCTTCCTCAGCGCCTCCCCCACGCCGCGCGGACACGGGCATCCGCCGCAGATGTTCATCTACCAGCCGGCGCTGGAGCAGGTCCTGCGCGACGGAGTCGACCGCTATCCCAACGTGGAGATCCTGCTGCGACACGAGTGCCTGCGGCTGCGGCAGGACGCCGACGGCGTGGAGCTGACGGTGGTCGGGACCGCCGACGACTCCGTACGACGCGTGCGCGCGCGGTACGCGATCGCGGCCGACGGCGGCTCCAGCCTCACCCGCGCCCAGCTGAACGTCGGCTACGAGGGACGGACGTACGAGGACCGCTGGGTCGTCATCGACACCAAGATGCTCAAGCCCTGGCCGGATCACGACCGGCTGCGCTTCCGCTGCGACCCGGCGCGTCCGGCGGTGGACTGCCCCACCCCGCTCGGGCATCACCGCTGGGAGTTCCCGATCCTGCCGGGCGACGACGAGCAGCACCTGACCAGCGACGGCGCGATCCACGCGATGGTGTCGCGGTACGGGATCGGCCGGGACCAGATCAAGATCCTGCGGGCCACCGTCTACAGCCACCATGTCCGCTTCGCCGCCCGCTTCCGGGTCGGCCGGGTCTTCCTCGCCGGTGACGCCGCCCACGCGATGCCCCCGTGGATCGGCCAGGGCATGGCGGCGGGCGTGCGGGACGCGGCCAACCTGTGCTGGAAGCTCGCCGCCGTGCTGCGCGGCGAACTGCCCGACACCCTCCTCGACTCCTACGAGGCCGAGCGCAAGCCGCACGTCCGGGAAGTCACGAGGCGGGCCGTGTTCACCGGGAAGATCATCACCGAACGGCGGCTGCCCGTCGCCAGGATCCGCGACACGACACTGCACGCCGTCCGCCGGGTGTCCGCCCTCGGCGGTCGGCTGGTGGACGCGCACTGGATACCGGTCGCCCACTACGCCGAGGGGTTTCTGGCCCGCCCGCGCACCAAGGCCTCCGGGCGTCAGATCCCCCAGCCCTGGGTGACCGGCCCCGACGGGGCACGGGTCCGCCTCGACGACGTGCTCGACGGCCGCTGGCTGCTCCTGCACGGCGACGCACCCGCCCCGCAGCCCGCGTGGGAACGCTCCCGGGTCGCCTCGCTGACCGTCCTGCCGGCGGGCTCACGCCCGGCCGAGAACACGGTCGTCGACAGCGACGACGTACTGCTCGCCTGGCTGGCGCGACAGGGCGCGGCCACGCTCGCCCTGCGCCCGGACGCCTATGTCTACGCCGCCGCTCCCACTGGCGCCCGACTCCCGCCGCCCCCGGCCGGATTCACACCGGCCCCGCACCCGACCGCCTCGATCGCGAGCTGAGGAACGCCCATGCCCACGCACAGCGCGCCGCCCCCCATGCGAGAGTCCCTGATCGACGTCGCCGGAAGGCGGATCTTCGTCGCGGAGACAGGGCAGGGTGCGCCCGTCCTGCTGCTGCACGGCGGTGGCCCCGGCGCCTCCGGCGTCTCCAACTATGCCCGCAACATCGCCGCGTTGGCGAAGGAGTACCGGGTCATCGTCCCCGACCTGCCCGGCTACGGCCGCAGCGCCAAGGGCATGGACGGCACGGATCCCTTCGGCCATCTCGCCGACGGCATCCGTGGACTCATGGACGAACTCGGCCTGGACACCGCCCACTTGGTCGGCAACTCCTACGGCGGCGCCTGTGCCCTGCGCCTCGCCCTGGACACCCCCGACCGGGTCGACCGCATGGTGCTGATGGGCCCCGGCGGCATCGGCACCACCCGCGCCCTGCCCACCCCCGGGCTCAACAGCCTGCTCGCCTACTACTCCGGGGAGGGGCCTTCGCGGCTGAAACTGGAGAAGTTCATCCGCGACCATCTGGTCTTCAACGCCGCCGACGTCCCGGACTCCGTGATCGACGCGCGCTACGAGGCGAGCATCGATCCGGAGGTGATCGCGGCCCCGCCGCTGCGCCGCCCGTCCGGGCCGAACGCCCTGCGCACGCTGTGGAAGATGGACTTCACCCGTGACCGACGGCTCTCCAGGCTGCCGGTGCCCACCCTGGTGCTGTGGGGCGCGGCGGACAAGGTCAACCGACCCGAGGGCGGCCGGATGCTGGCCGAGCGCATGCCCGACTGCGACCTCTACATGGCAGCCAACACCGGGCACTGGGTGCAGTTCGAGCGTGCCGAGCTGTTCAACCGGATGTGCGCCGACTTCCTGGGAGGCCGCCGATGAACGCGGCTCCCGGAGCATCCGTCTTCGGCGCCGTCCACCTCGGCTACATCGTCGTCGAGACCGACCGCTTCGCCGACTGGCGCCGCTTCGGCGCCGACGCCATCGGCATGCACCACGACGACCTCTCCCACGACCTGATGCGCTTCCGGATGGACGACCAGGAGTGCCGTTTCCTGCTGCGCCGCGGTCCCGCCGAGGACGTCGTGGCGATCGGCTGGCACATCGACGACCACACCGCCTTCGAACGCATCGAGCACCGCATACGCGCCCACGGCGTGCCCCTGGTCGAAGGCGCCGAGGAAGAGGCGGCACTGCGCGGCGTCGAACGCCTCCTGCGCTTCCCCGGACCGAAGGGCATCACCCAGGAGATCTACACCACGCCCGTCACATCGGCCGAGCCGCTGAACATGCTCGCGTCCGGATGGGTCACCGGCGAGGCGGGCATGGGCCATGTCGCGATCACTTCCGCCAAACCCACCTTGATGCGCGGCTACTTCGCCACGGTCTTCGACGCCCGTCTGACCGACTGCATCGACGAGACGATCAGCGGCGTCAGGCTCAAGATCCGCTTCCTGCGCGTCAACGAGCGCCACCACTCCATCGCCATCGCCGCCGTCCGCGGTCTGCCCATCGACCCGGTCCGCACCCGTGTCCAGCACCTCAACATCCAGACGGCCAGTCTCGACGACCTCGCGCGCAGCTACGAGCGGGTGCACGAACTCGGCTTCGACATGGCACTCTCCGTCGGCCGGCACACCAACGACAAGGAGCTCTCCTACTACGCCCGCACCCCCTCGGGCTTCGAATGGGAAGTGGGCTGGAACCCGATCGTCATCGACGAGACCACCTGGCAGCCCACCACGCACCAGGGCATCAGCACCTGGGGCCACCTGCCCGTCGGCCAGACCATCGTCGACAAACTCGACCAGTTCCGCCTCGGTGCGCGCTCTCTCGCGCACGCGGAGAAGACCGTTCCCGCCCTCAGCGGGGCCGGCATCGCCGACGACTGACGGCCCACGGCCGGACCCGCCCGCCCACCGGTCCGGCCGCGCCCCTGCGCCCGGCGTCGCCGCCGCACCGACCGCAGCAGGCTGACAACGCGAGGCCGGAGCGACCGCACCCGGCGGACGGCTCCGGGCCGGGAGTCCCGAGCGACGGCGGCGGGCGGAAGCCGGTGGACGACGGTCCGCCGCACCGCTCTCGGGCTCGGGACGGGAGTAGGGTGGCAGTACCGAGCGCACCTCGCACGCCGTCATCCGTTTCGGCGTCGCCCTCGGGGAACGGCAATGCCGGAGCGCATCGCGTCCGGTCGGAAATGAGCCGCCCCACATGAGTCTGATGAGTCTCGGAGTACTCTCCTCCTCCCGCAAGGAGAACGAGTCCCGGCTGCCACTGCACCCGCGCCACCTCGACCGGATCGCCCCGGACATACGGGAGCGGATCTTCCTCGAACAGGGCTACGGCCGACGCTTCGGCGTCGCCGACGACGCGCTGCGACCACTCGTGGCGGGCCTGCGCTCCCGCGAGCAGCTCATCGCCGAGTGCGATGTCATGCTGCTGCCCAAGCCGATGCACGACGACGTCGCGGAGCTGCGCGAGGGCCAGGTGCTGTGGGGCTGGCCGCACTGCGTGCAGGACGAGAAGATGACGCAGATCGCCATCGACCGACGGCTGACCCTGATCGCCTGGGAGGCCATGAACCACTGGACCTCCACGGGCGCCTTCAGTGTCCATGTGTTCCACAAGAACAACGAGCTCGCCGGCTACTGCTCGGTGCTGCACGCCCTCCAGCTCGGCGGGCTGACCGGCCACTACGGCCGCCGCCTGCGCGCCGCGGTCATCAGCTTCGGCGCCACGGCGCGCGGAGCGGTCACAGGCCTGGGCGCCATGGGGGTCACCGATGTCACGGTGCTCACCCAGCGGGCCGCCGCGGCGGTGGCCTCGCCGATGCCCTCGGTGGTGATGGGCCACTTCGAGGAGCAGGAGGACGATCCGTCGCGCCTGCGGGCGGTCACCGCGGCCGGTTCCGTGCCGTTGGCGGAGTATCTGGCCGGGTTCGACGTCATCGTCAACTGCGTCCTCCAGGACACCGACGCGCCGCTCATGTTCGTCGCCGACGAGGACCTCGCCCTGTTCCGGCCGGGGACCTTCTTCATCGACGTCGCCTGCGACGAGGGCATGGGCTTCGGCTGGGCCCGCCCGACCACCTTCGGCGAGCCCATGCTCGCGGTGGGGCCGGGCTGCCACTATTACGCGGTGGATCACAGCCCGTCCCACCTGTGGAACTCCGCCACCTGGGAAATCAGCGAGGCGCTCCTTCCCTACCTGCGCAAGGTCATGAGCGGTTCGGTGGCATGGGACAGCGACGTCACCGTCAAGAAGGCCATCGAGATCCGCGACGGCGTCGTCCAGAACCCGAAGATCCTCTCCTTCCAGCACCGCGAAGCCGCCTACCCCCACCCGCCCGAGCGGGACCCCCAGGGCTCCGGGAGGCGCTGACCACACGGCCGCCGCGCTCACGACGTAGGTGCCTGGGTGCTGTCGCTGAGCCACCGTGACGGACACGACGGGATCGGTCGGCTCGAAGGTGTTCAAGGCCACCGGGGGCGGTCCGCGCATGCGGACCG
>NZ_JBFAKW010000134.1:12467-26229 GCF_040655955.1 Streptomyces sp. NPDC050263
TCGCTGTCTTTGATGTTTTTCTGCCCCCCGTGGTGCGCCCCCATTCCCGGCCCCCCCCCCGGTGGTGCTGTCAGGCCGCCAGGTTCAGGGGATGCTCTGGCAGAGCGCGCAGACCTGATCGGCCGACAGGGCGTAGTCGTACGCCTGGACGCCGCTCACGGAACCGTTCACCCAGTCGTCCTGGCTGCCGTTGTCGAGCCCCCGGCCGAGGACCAGGTTTCCGGTGGTCTCCCACGGGGTGACGCCGGTGGCGGTGCCGGCCAGGGCGCCCTTCACGTACGGCTGGGCGGTCTTGGTGGCGGCGCTGTAGACGCCGACCAGGTGGGTCCAGGAGTTGGCCGAGGGCCTCCTGGCTCGGCGACAAGGGCTACGTCGGCGGCACCACCGACACCGCCACCAGCCTGGTCAACCTGGGGCTGCGCGAGTACGACGCGCAGACCGGCCGCTTCATTAGCCGCGACCCGGAGCTGGAGGCCGCCGACCCCTCGCAGCTGACGGGCTACGACTACACCGCCAACAACCCGGTGAAAGCGGCACCAGACCGGGCGACTTCGACCTCGGCAGCAACGCCGACGAAGGCCATGTCGAGGGACATACCTACTATTCGCCGAACGGGTACTCCTACTGAACCGCCCGCCGTTGTCTGACCGCAGGCGGTGATCCGGGACAGGGGCGGATGCGTACCGTGAAGGTGCGTCCGCCTCCGTCCCTGTCCTCGAAAGGCACGTTCCTTGTCCTCGACGCTCTACCGAGTGCGCGAACCCTTCCCCGATGCCCTGAGTGCGCTGACGCGGGCGCGCGCGATCATGCGCGACCTGGCTGACTTGACCTTCGACCCCTGGCCCCGACTGGAGCCGGTCACCACAGTCGAGCAGTACGCCCACGCCCTCCGTTCCTTCGACACCGCCCGCATGGTCGCGGACCGGGAACCCGGCGTCGTGCCCTTCCTGGACGAGCTGCGGCGTCGCGGTGTCGTCACGTTCGACGCGGAGCAGCCGTACTTCTGGTCCACGGTGAACCCGCGACTTTGCTCCGACCTGGCCGCCCTCTGGCCGCTGCCCGAGGGCGTGGTCCTCGGCCTGAAGTCGACGTCGCCCTTCGGAGGCCCCGACAGCGAGCCCGAGGACGACTGCACCGAGGAGGAACCGGACCAGACGGTCTCCGTGTTCGGGCCGCTGGTTCTCGACGTCAGCTGGGACTGTGCTGGCGCGGCCTGCGGCCTGCGGCCTGCCGCAGCTCAAGCTGGTCGACCCGATGCCGTAGCAGGACGTGTCCAACAGGCGCCCCGGACTTCCAGGCTGACTTTCCGTTCCGCCCTGCGCTGGATGCGCGGTGACGCGGCGGAGCGCTCGATCACCGCGTCCAGCTGCCGAACAGGAGTCACGGCGATCATCGGGGGCGCTGTCGGGCTGGCTGGTGCGGCGTCAGTGCCAGCCAGCCCCCTGCGTTCCCTCGTCGTTACTCGGCGCCGAGACCGGCGTCGTCGACCGTGGCCTTGCCCGCGGCCTTGAGGACCTTGTTCAGCGGTGCGAGGTCGTAGATGCCCTTCAGGTCGGGCTTCTCCAGGAGACCGGCCTTGACCGCGTGCTCCGCCTCGGTGTTGAGGGTGGCGGCCAGCGGGTCGTCGAGGAAGGTGATGGACTGCCAGGCCGGGTCGATGACGTCGGCGGGCAGCGCCTTGCCCGACAGCTTCTCCAGCGCCGCGTTGGCGGACGTCTTGGCCTTCTCCGGGTTGGCGTTGATCCACTCGTTGGTCTTCACGGAGCCGCGCAGTACGGCCTCGACGACGTCGGGGTGCTCCTTGAGGAACTTCTGCGACACGATGATGTTCGTGATCACGAACTTCTTGTCCGGCCACAGCGTCGACTCGTCCAGCAGCACCTTGCCGCCCTCGGCGACCAGCTTGGAGGCGGTCGGCTCCGGCACCCATGCGCCGTCGATGGAGCCGGACTTGTAGGCGTCCGGGGTGACCTTGTTGTCCGTGCGGACGACGGAGACGTCGCCCTTGCCGCTCTGCGCGTCGACGTTCCAGCCCTTCTCCGCGATCCAGTTGAGGAAGGCGACGTCCTGGGTGTTGCCGAGCTGCGGGGTGGCGATCTTCTTGCCCTTGACGTCGTCCAGGGACTTGATCTTCTTCGGGTTGACGACGAGCTTCACACCACCGGAGGCGGAACCGCTGATGATGCGCAGGTTCTTGCCGTTCGACTTGGTGTAGCCGTTGATGGCGGGGGAGGGGCCGATCCAGCCGATGTCGATGGCGCCGGCGTTCAGCGCCTCGATCTCGGAGGGGCCGGCATTGAAGGTGGCCGCCTTGATCGTGGTCCCGCCGAGCTCCTTCTGGAGCAGGCCCTCCTGGACGCCCACCAGGGCGGTGGCGTGGGTGAGGTTGGGGAAGTAGCCGATCTTCACCTCGTCGGCGGAGAGCTTCTTGGCGTCTGCCGCGACCGCGGCCTGCTTGCCGTCGTCGGTGGACTCGGAACCGTAGCCGCAGGCGGTGAGCAGGAGGGGGAGCGCGGCTAGGACGGCGATGGTGCGCAGGGCGGTGAGCGGTCTCGCGGCAGACACGGAGGTGTCCTTTCAGGGGATGGGCGATGAGGGAGGTGCGCAAGGTGAGATGACTGCTTGTCGGCGGGGCAGGCACCGACACGCCGCCCCGCGCCCGTCGGCGGCAGGCATGCCGGCGGGCGTTGAGAGGCGGAACCGTGGGGGTGTGGTCAGCCGACGGCGTCCGACCCGCTGACCCGCCGACGAGGCGGAGCGACGGAGAGGCGGAGGCGCGGTGCCGGTTCGGGGAGAGTCAGGCGCTGTGGCGTCGGAGGGGCCGACAGATGGCACTGGACACACGACCGAGGTCGATGTGACGACGCGAGGTCAGGAGGGGCAGCATCCGGCCGACAAGGTCGAGCGTTCTCATGGCCCCCCCCCACAGATCCCTAGTTTTCCTACCTGGATGATGGGGATCGTGGCAGAACACGCCGTCCACCCCAAGAGGGTGTTCGTATGGCGGACACAACATTCTCGAACTGTGAGATCAGTGCTGGGCGGCCGAGCGGGTCAGGGGTTTACCCACGTCTCGGGGGTTTTGGTCAACGCGGAGACATCGGCGGGCAGTTGGGCGATGCGACGTCGGTGAGCGACATGCCCTCAAGGATCTCGCGCACGTTGGACCGCGGCGAGCTCCAAAAAAGTGGGAGCAGCGACTCGGCGGGCCTGGCCGGCCGGTAGCCGCCGTTGCCGCCGCGCCGGCTGAGCACCAGACCGCCGCGGCACATGTCGTTGAGGACGCTCTCGAGGAATTTGTGCGGGATGTCCTGGGCGTCGGCGATGGCCTCGGCCTTCAGCGGCCCGTCGTCCCGTGACGCGGCGAGCTGCAGTGCGGCGCGTACCGCGTAGTCCGCCCTGGCCGAGATCCGCATGTGCGCACTGTCCCGTACCGCTTCGGTCGGGGTCCCCGGTCCGGCGGCCGAGGCGCTCAGGCCCGCAGAGGGGGCGAACTCGGCGGCGTGGTCGAGTGCGCCGTCGGCGCCTGTGGTCGGACGGGCAGGGCGAAAGGAGGGTGCGCACGCGGCGAAGCGGGAGAGGCCCCGCGCCGGAGCGGCGGAGGAGCGCAGCCCGAGCACCGGCAGCGGTCGGGAGGCGGACAGCCGTCCCGGGCGGGTCCCGACGGTCGCCGCCCAGGTCAGTAGTGCCCGCCTCTAGACATCCGATCTATTCTCCGGCGAAGATGATCGAGCCCTCGATGGACGTCGACGCGGCAGTCGCTTCCCCGCGAAAGAGCCGATGAATAGGCCGGGAGATTTCACTGTGATCAATGACTCTCAACCGCAGCGACGGAGCCTCCTCAAGCTCGGTGGCGCCCTCGCCTTCGCACCTTTGATCACTCAGCTGACCAGCGGCGTCCCCGTGGGGCAGGCCGTCGCCGCAGGGACCGGCGCGCCGACGGCCGACCAGTGGCCGACTCTGTCACGCAAGGCGCTGAAGTACCGCGTCCCCGCAGCGGACTGGCAGTCTCAGGCCCTGCCGATCGGCAACGGCAGACTCGGCGCCATGCTCTTCGCCGATCCCTACGAGGAGCGCATCCAGTTCAACGAACAGAGCCTGTGGGGCGGGGTCAACAACTACGACAACGCTCTCGCGGGCAGACCGGACAGCGATTTCGACACCGGCATGACCGGCTTCGGTTCGTACCGGAACTTCGGTGACCTCGTCGTCGCCTTCGCGCCCCGCGCGAGCCCGAAGGTCACGGCCCCCGGGGGACCGTACAGCAGCTCCTCGGCGGAAGCCGTCGACAAGTCGTACGACGGCGACTCGAGCACCAAGTGGTGCATCGAGGGGCCCGGTTCGAAGGTGCAGTGGCAGGTCGAGCTCCCCGAACCCGTCACGGTCGCGTCCTACCGTCTGACGAGCGCGAACGACGTGCCGCAGCGCGACCCGCAGCAGTGGACGCTCTCCGGCTCCGCCGACGGCGCCGCCTGGACCACACTGGACAGCCGCACGCTGGAGGCGCCCTTCGAGAGCCGTTTCCAGACGAAGGAATTCACTTTTGCCGGCGCCGCGGCCTACCGCTTCTACCGGTTCGACTTCGTCCCCAAGGCGGGCGTCAGCCACTTCCAGGTGAGCGAGATCGGTCTGTCCGGCGTGGACCTCGGCGGGGGCGGCTCGATCTACCTGTCGTCGCCGAGCGGGCATTCCAAGGGATCCGGCGCCGGGTCCAAGTCCCGCGCCACGGACATCTCACGTTCGGTGGACCGTGCTCCGGCCACGGTCTGGCGGGTCGACGCCGACGCCCCGGCGGTCGTCTGGCAGGCCGATCTGCCCCGCGCGGTCGTCGTCACCTCGTACGCGCTGACGGCCGCCCCGGACCGCCCGCGGGACGACCCCCGGCGATGGACGCTGGAGGCGTCGCAGGACGGGCGTGCCTGGACGACCCTCGACACGCAGAACCCCGGAGCACCCTTCGCGAACCGCGGCGAGACCCGGACCTTCCGGATCGGCAACACGACGGCCTACCGCGCCTACCGGCTCACTCTGACCCCCGGCGCGTCCGCCAACGGGCTGCAGATCGCGGAGATCGCGCTGGAAGGCACGGGCTTCGACACGCGTACGCAGCGGACGGTCGTCGACTACCAGCGCAGCCTCGACTTCATCGAGGGCGTCCACACCACCCGCTTCGGCGTCCCGGGACACCGCGTCCTGCGCGAGGCCTTCGCCGGCCGGTCCGCGGACGTCATGGTCTTCCGCTACACATCGGACGATGCCCGGGGACTGTCCGGCGCGATCTCACTGACGTCAGCACAGGACGACGCCCCGACGACCGTCGACGCCGGCGCAGGGCTGATCGCCTTCAGGGGCGTCATGGGCAACGGGCTCAAGCACACGTGCACCGTCCGGGCCGTGCACACCGACGGCGACCTCCGCGCCGACGGTTCGGCGCTCCGGTTCAGCGGCTGTACGACCCTGACCCTGTTCCTCGACGCCCGCACCGACTACAAGCTCGACGCCGCCGCCGGGTGGCGCGGAGCCGATCCGGAGCCGATCGTCGCCAGGACGCTCGCCAAGGCGGTCGCCCGGCGCTACGACAAGCTGCGCGACGAGCACACCGCCGAGACGCGCGCCCTCATGAACCGTGTCTCGGTCGCCTGGGGCTCCTCCGACGCAGCCGTCGCCGCGCTGCCGACCGACGCCCGGCTGGCGCGCTATGCGGCGGGCGGCGAGGACCCGACACTCGAACAGACCATGTTCGACTACGGCCGCTATCTGCTGATCAGCTCCTCCCGCCCGAGCGGCCTGCCCGCCAACCTCCAGGGCCTGTGGAACGACAGCAACCAGCCGGCATGGGCCTCCGACTACCACACCAACATCAATGTCCAGATGAACTACTGGGGGGCCGAGACGACGAACCTGTCGGAGTGCCACGAGGCGCTCGTCCGGTTCATCGAGCAGGTGGCGGTGCCCAGCCGCGTGGCGACCCGCAACGCCTTCGGCCAGGACACGCGCGGCTGGACCGCCCGCACCAGCCAGAGCGTGTTCGGCGGCAACTCGTGGGAGTGGAACACCGTCGCGAGTGCCTGGTACGCCCAACATCTGTACGAGCACTGGGCGTTCACCCAGGATCTGGGCTATCTCCGTACCACCGCCTACCCGATGATCAAGGAGATCTGCGAGTTCTGGGAGGACAGTCTCAAGGAACGCGAGGACGGACTCCTCGTCGCACCGAACGGCTGGTCGCCCGAACACGGGCCGCGTGAAGACGGCGTCATGTACGACCAGCAGATCATCTGGGACCTGTTCCAGAACTACCTCGACTGCGAGGCGGTGCTCAAGGCGGATCCCGCCTACCGGGCCAAGGTCGCGGACATGCAGGCGCGCCTCGCGCCGAACAAGATCGGCCAGTGGGGTCAACTGCAGGAGTGGCAGGAGGACATCGACAGCCCCACCGACATCCACCGGCACACATCGCACCTCTTCGCGGTCTATCCGGGCCGCCAGATCACCCCGAAGACGCCGGACTTCGCGGCTGCCGCCCTCGTCTCGCTCAAGGCGCGGTGCGGCGAGAAGGAGGGCGTCCCGTTCACTGCCGCGACGGTGTCGGGCGACAGCCGCCGCTCATGGACCTGGCCCTGGCGGGCGGCCCTCTTCGCCCGCCTCGGCGACGGGCACCGCGCCCAGATCATGCTGCGCGGACTGCTGACCTTCAACACGCTGCCCAACATGTTCGGCAACCACCCGCCGTTCCAGATGGACGGCAACTTCGGCATCACGGGCGCCGTGGCGGAGATGCTCCTGCAAAGCCACGACGGCGTCATCCACCTGTTGCCCGCCCTCCCGGACGCGTGGAAGGCCAAGGGCTCCTTCACCGGGCTCCGCGCCCGCGGCGGCTACGAGGTGGACTGCACGTGGCGGGACGGCAAGGTCACGTCCTACCGCATCGTGGCCGACCGGGCACGGAGCCGGGGGAGCGTGAGCGTGCGGGTGAACGGCGTCGACAAGAAGGTGAAGCCGGCCAAGCCCTGACGGCGGCACCGGATCGCTGCCGCCGCAGCCATGCCGACGGCCGCCCGCAGCGCAGCGGCACGGAACGTCGGCATGGCCGCCCGCTCCACCGCATCCTGTCGGCCGCATCGTGCGCCTCAGGGCAGCGCCAGGCTGTTGTCGGGGGTCAGGCCGCTGAGCTTTTCGGGGTTGACCTGGAAGCGCAGGTTCTGGATGCGGCCGTCGGCGAGGTCGAACGTGAGGGTGCCGACCGTGTGTCCGCCGAGGGTGGCCAGGACGCCGAGCTCGCCGTTGATGACGGCCGACTCCATGGTCAGGGCGGCCAGTTCGGGCTTGGCCAGGAAACCCACGATCCAGCGCGCGACGTGGTCGGTGCCGTGGAGCGGGCGGCGGGCGGCGGTGACCTTGCCGCCGCCGTCGGACCAGGCGGTGACCTCGGGGGCGAGCAGTTCCATGACGGCGTTCAGGTCGCCGCCCGCGCACGCCTCCATGAACTGGGCGGTGATCTGCCGGCGCCGGGTCTGGTCGGCGTCGAAGCGGGGGCGGCGGGCCTGGACGTGCCGACGTGCGCGGTGGGCGATCTGGCGGACCGTCGGCTCGGGGCGTTCCAGGGTCTCGGAGATCTCCGCGTGCGAGTAGCCGAAGACCTCACGGAGCAGGAAGACGGCGCGCTCGACGGGGCTGAGGGTTTCCAGGACGACCAGCATCGCGGTGGAGACGCTGTCGGCCAACTCGGTCTCCGTGGCGACGTCGGGGGAGGTCAGCAGAGGCTCGGGGAGCCACGGCCCGACGTACGTTTCGCGGGTTGCCCGTGCGGAGGTGAGGCGGTTCAACGAGAGGTTGGTGACCGTGCGCACCAGGTAGGCCTTGGGGTGGCGAATCGCGTCGCGGTCCACGGTGCTCCAGCTCAGCCAGGTGTCCTGGAGGACGTCCTCGGCGTCGGTGACGCTGCTCAGCATGCGGTAGGCGGTGGCGAACAGCAGCCTGCGGTGTTCGATGTACGGATCCTGCTCGTCCTTGGCGTCGACCATCGGCTCATGCTGTCAGCGCCGCAACCAGGGCGGCAAGGCCCGAGATCACGCCGCGGGCCTGCGGGTGGCGCGGCCGCCCTTGGAGACGATGGTGGTGACGTTCATGCGCTTGCTGAATCGGTAGGTCGTGAGCGGGCTGGCGCTGACCATCTCCTTGTACGCGACGGCGCTGCGGCCGGTGAGGTGCATGCGGCGGGGAGTCTCGTCGGCCTTGGTGAACTGAATGACGGCAGCGCGGCGGCCCAGGCTGACCGGCTGGTGGAAGTAGCCGAAGCGGAACGGCTTGACGGCCTTGCCGCGCACGAGCCGCGCGATGGTGTCGGCGGTGTACTGGGCGGTGGGCAGACCGCTCTGGCAGGTCCCGTGGATCCGTCCCCAGGCCAGCCGGACGGCGGCGGCGTCGCCGACGGCGTGGATCTCCGGGTGGGAGACCGAACGCAGCGTGGCGTCGACGAGGAGGAGGCCGCGGTCGTCGGTGGCGATCCCGGCATCGGCGGCGAGCGGCGACACCTTGACGCCGGTGGTCCACAGGCAGGCGTCGGAGCGGACGAGCCGGCCGTCGGCCAGTTCGACGGCGTCGGGCAGCACCTTGGTGACGCGGGCGCCGGTCTCAAGAGTGACGCCGAGGCGGTCCAGCGTGCCGTAGAGGTAGGCGCGGGCCTTGGCGCCCATCATGCCGCCGGGCTCGTCCAGGCTGATCAGCGTGACGTCCAGGCCGGGGTGGCTCTCGGCGATCTCGGCGGCCGCCTCGATGCCGGTCAGGCCGCCGCCGCAGACGGTGACCGTGCCGCCGGACGCGGCGACCTCGGTGAGCCGAGCGGCAAACCGACCGGCGATCTCCAGGTTGTTGAGGGTGAACGCGTGAGTGTCGGCGCCGGGGACCTTGCCGGTGTCGGTCGAGCTGCCGAGCGCGTAGACGAGCGTGTCGTACCCGAGGGTCTCGGCGCCGTCGACGGTGATCTGCCGGGCCTCGGGGTCGACGGCGGTGGCGGTGCCCTGGACGAACGTGACGCCGGTCCCGGAGAGCAGGTCGGGGATCCGGTGGTCGGCCGGCTCCTGCCCGGCGGCGACCTGGTGCATCCGCAGCCGCTCGACGAACCGGCTCGAGGGGTTGACCAGGGTGATCTTCACGCCGGTCCGGCGAGTGCGGTGGGCCAGCCGGATGGCGCTGAACATGCCCGTGTAACCGGCGCCGAGGACGACGATGCGGTGGCCGTTGTTCATGGGATCTCCCGAGGTCGGGCACCGACTTCGGTGTCGGTGACGCCCATCGGACATCCGACCCGTGCCGGACGTGACAGGTCATCGATGTGATCCACATCACACCCCGGTGCGGCGTTGGCGCACCGGCAGCGACCCGTCGGCCGTATCGTGCGTGCCGTGACGGCGATATACGTGCTGGACGGCACCCGGGTGAGGACGCTGGAAGACTTCTGGCGACTCATCGGCGAGGCGGTCAACGGTCCTGGAGGCTACTTCGGCAACAACCTCGACGCCCTCGCAGACTGTCTCAGCGGTGGCTTCGGGCAGCCCGACGACGACGATGACTACGTCATTGAATGGCGTGATCACCAGGCGTCTCGCGAGAACCTGAGTCACCTGGAGACGGCTCGCCAGCTGGAGATCCGCCTCTCGCGGTGCCATCCCACGAACCGTTCTGCTGTCCGCGCGGAGCTGGCTGCGGCGCGTACGGAGCACGGACCGACCGTCTTCGACTGGCTGATCACGATCTTCGAGGATCGTGCCCCGGGCGTCCTGCGGCTTCGGTGACCACCCGGGTCGGATGCCGCCGACGACCCTTCCGAAGAACGGGGCCGCAGCGTGAGTGAATAGCGGGCATGCTCTTCGACTTCGCACACGACCACGACGGTGAACGGCTCAGCGGTGTGTACGGCGGTGATCCGTCCGGGGTCACCGCCGTGGTGCTGCACGGCGCGGGCAACAGCAGCAGCAAGCGACTGCTGCCGCTGGTACGGGAGTTCGTGGCCCACGGCTGTCGAGGGGTCGCCTTCGACTTCTCCGGGCACGGCGACAGCACCGGAACGCTGAGCGAGTTGAGCCTGCGACGGCGGTTCGAGCAGGCCGTCGCGGTGATCGACGCGTACGCGGGGGCGACCGGGCCGCTGGTCCTGGTGGGGTTCAGCATGAGCGGGCAGACGGTGGCGGATCTCGTCCGGCACTACGGGGATCGCGTCGCGGCGCTGGGACTGTGCGCGCCCGCCGCGTACACGGCCGAGGCGTGGGACGTGCCCTTCGGGGACGGCACCGGGCGGTTCAGCGAGATCATCCGGCGGTCGGACAGCTGGCAGGAGGCGCCCGCGCTCCAGGCGTTGCGAGCGTACGAGGGCCGGGCGGTGCTCGCCGTGCCGGGCACGGACGCGGTGATCCCGCCCGCTGTGACCGAGGCCGTACAGGACGCGCTCGCCGCGCGCGCCCAGTACACGCGGTTCGACCTTCCGGACGCACAGCACCAGCTGGGGCTTTGGTTCCACGAGCACGGCGACGACCGGCGCGAGTTCGTGGAGGCCGTGCTGACCGGCCTCGACGACCGGGGCTGGACGGCCACACGCGCATGGGTGGCCAAGCGGCTCGGCCACGGCCGCTCGGTCACCGGCTCGGGTCTCCTGTCCGGCGGCTGGAGCTCCCAGATGCGCCGGCTGACGCTCGACGACGGCACGGACCTGGTGCAGCGGACCTTCGTGAAGCCGTTCTTCCGCCACCACGGACCCGGAGTGCTGGCCCGCGAGGCGGACATCCTGACGCTGCTCGCCGGGCAGGAGGGCATCCCGGCGCCCGCTCTCGTCGCCGTGGACGCCACGGCCGAACACTGCGACCACCCGACCCTGTTGATGTCCGCGCTGCCGGGCCGCGTCCGCGTGGACGAGGAAGACCTCGAACGGCGCCTCGACCTGCTCGCGGCCCAGCTCGTCCGCGTCCACGGCGTCGTACCGGACGAAAGACCGCGCCCGTATCAAGCATGGACGTCCCCGGAGCGCGTCCGTGCCCTGGACGGCTCCCTGTGGGAGCGGGCCGTCGACGTGATCCGCCGCGACCCGCCGCCGTACGAAGGCTGCTTCCTGCACCGCGACTTCCACCCCGGGAACGTGCTCTTCACGGGCGCAGGGCCGACGCTGCGGATCAGCGGGCTCGTCGACTGGGTCGAGACCTCGTGGGGCCCCGCCGACCTCGACGTCGCGCACTGCTCGACAGCACTCGCGCTGTTGCACGGACCGGAGCACGGGCTGGACTTCCGCGAACGGTACGAGGCACACGGCGGCCGCGACCTCGCCGACGGCCCCGACCACCTGTACTGGCGGCTGCTCGACGCCCTGCACTACTGCCCCGACGCGGCGAAGCCGGCCGGACCGTGGCGCGAGCTGGGCCGGGACGATCTGACGGCGGACGTGCTGGGGGCACGGCTGGAGGCGTACGTGGACGGACTGCTGAAGCGATACGGCTGAGGAGGACCCGGCCGCCAGCTCTGACGCCTCCCCGGCAAGAACTGACCGCACCCGTCCGGGGCCGGAGAACTACCGGCCCCGGACGCGCACTTCACCGTGCGCAGGATCGCCGCGGATCAAACGGGCTGCGGCGTCAGGCGCTTGTGGCCCTTACGGTCGTAGTACGCGGTCATCGCGAAGCCGAAGAGCAGCGCGACGGCCGTGCCGATCGCGATCATGATCCAGGCTCGGGTGAGGCCGGCGTCGCCGCGTGCCTGGAAGTAGAGGATCGCGCGGACGCCGTCGCTGAGCTGGCGCATGGGCTCGAAGTGGGACAGGAACTCGTAGAAGCCGGGAACTGCTTGGAGCGGCACGGTGGCGCCCGAGGACGGCAGCCCCAGGACGATGAACACGAACATGGACACCAGCTGGCCGATGCCGCCGAAGGCGGCGTTGATGGCCTGGACGCCGAGGCCGACCGCGAGGGACGCGCAGTAGGAGTAGACCCACAGCAACGGGATGTGCGTCGCGTCCATGCCGAGGACGCTGACGCAGGCGAGCATCACGAGGGAGACGCTGATGAGCGTGATGCCGGCCGTCATGGCCATCTTCAGCAGCAGCGTCTGGGTGCGGTTGATCGGCACCGTGGGCAGGCGGGTGTGCCAGGGGCCGATCTCGTTGTCGGCGTAGCCGAGGGCGGTGTCGACGCCGTTGCTGATGACGTTGCCGCCCATGAATCCGGCCAGGACCAGCAGCAGGGTGTAGTAGAACGCGGTCAGTCCCAGTCCGCTGTGGTCGCCGAGGGGGTGGCCGACCTCGGCGGTGACGGTGACCGGATCGGCGAGCAGCAGTTTCGTCTCGCGCCAGTTCGAGGAGAGTACGGGCGGCGCTGAGTCCGCCGCTCTTCGCCAGCTTGACGTTGACCAGATCCGCCGCGCGCCGGCGGATCACCTCGACCAGGTCGCGCACGTCGAAGACGGACTCGTCCGCCATGATCGGGGTCTCGACGCGGTCGCTCACCCACGCCAGGCCCTCCACATCCCGGTAGGCCACCGGCTGTTCGACGAACTCCACCCCCACGCCGGCGTCCTCCAGCGAGCGGATGACCCTTACCGCCTCGCGGGGCGTCCACCCCTGGTTGGCGTCGAGACGGATCCTCACCTCCGGGCCGATCGCCCGGCGGACCGCCGTCACACGGCTGACGTCCATGGCCGCGTCCGTGCCGACCTTGACTTTCAGCACGTCGAAGCCCTCCGCGACCCGGCTCTTCGCCGCCGTGACCAGACCGTCCACCATGCCGACCGCAAGGCTCACGTCGGTGGGCACCACCAGCCGGGAGCCGCCGAGCAGTCGGACCAGCGGGACCTCGAGGCGGACCGCGGCGAGATCGTGGAGCGCGATGTCCACCGCGGCCTTGGCCGGCTCGTTGCCGACCACCGCGCGGCTGACCCTGCGACAGTTCTCCACCAGGTCATCGGCGTCGCGACCGATGAGCAGCGGGGCGAAGGCCTCGGTGACGCAGGCCTCGCTGGAGGCGAGTGAGGATCCGGTGACAGTCCACACCTCCGGGGCCTCGCCGAAGCCGGAGCGTCCGTCGCGGTCCACGATCTCGACGACGACGGTCGAGACGTGGGTCAGACGCGCCAGGGCAGTGACGAACGGCGTGTGGAGGGGCGCCACCAGACGGTGGACATGGACAGCGGCGATGGTCATCGATCAGCCTCGTTGCACTCAGGGGTTCTTAGCGGACGCAGGCCGTCGCCCTGCGCGCGTACACCTCGATCTCGATCTTCATGCGGGGATCGGACAGGCCGCACATCAGCATGGTGGCCGCCGGCCGGGCCTCGCCGAAACAGCGGCGCAGGACTGGCCAGCAGGGCTCGAAGTCGGCGCGATCGGGCAGGAGATACCGCACACGCACGACGTCGGCAAAGGTGCACTTCGCCTCGGTCAGCGCGGCCTCGATGTTGCGCAGGCACTGCTCAGCCTGCTCCACCACGTCGTCGGAGATGGTCATGGTGGTGTAGTCGAAACCGGTCGTCCCGGACACATGCACCCAGTCGCCGTCGACCACGGCACGGGCATAGCCGATCTGCTCCTCAAAGGTCGAGCCGCTGAGGATCGCACGTCGCTCCGTCATGCGCCGAACGCTAAGCGACCAGTGGAGATACGTCTAATACGGTCAGAAGCATTGCCTGATATCTCTAGATGATCAATTCCAAGGGGTGCCTGCGGAGACGCAAACGAGGGCATCCATGATCGTTTTGTGACGAACAACCTGGACACCCTCGCGACAGC
>NZ_JBFAKW010000135.1:0-25407 GCF_040655955.1 Streptomyces sp. NPDC050263
AGTACGTCCAGTACGAGGACTTCCGGCCGGCACGCCGAGAGCACGCACCGGACGCCGCTCCTTGACGGGCAAACGTTGCCTGCCGCGGCACTAGGAGGTCAGCGAGGTGTTCGAGTTCGGGCAGGAGGCCGGTACCGGCGTACTGCCAGTGGGAGATGACCAGCGTCGTGTCCGAGTCCACGCGCTGACCGGCGATATCGCGGGGACCGGGACGGTGACCTGTGGGGTGACCCGCGGCCAGGTCAGTGGAGTGCTCGGCGCGGTCACCGACCGGACTGCCGCCTGTCTGGCCGGCCTGCATCTCCCCCGACGCTGGGGTTGGGGTCTGGGTGTCGGGTCGGCCGGTTCGCCAGGCGGTACGTTCGGCTCGGAGGTGGGCGAGGGTGGTGGAGTAGTGGCGGGTGCGGGTGGAGAAGTGGCCTCGGAAGCCGAGCATGTGGGCCCATTGGCGTAGGCGGAGGTGGGTGTGCTGGGGGCGGGTGGCGAGGTGCCAGGCGGTGTGGATCATGCGGCGGGCGTGGTCGGTGATGTCGTGGGTGGCGAGTTCGGCGAGGAGGCGGAGTCGGCGGTCGAGGGTGCCGGTGGTGGTCTCGGCGCCCTTGGTGGCGTACTTGGCGATGTAGGCGGCTACGTGCCGGTCGGTGACGGGGCCGTCGCCGGTGAAGTCGGTGCTGCGGATCGCGCGGACGTCGATCTGCCGACCGAACCGGAACACCGGCCGATTGCCCTGGCCGGACTCCCGGACGCCGGGCGCGTGCCCGGCGGGCTGCTGTGGCTGGCCTTCATGCACTATGAGGGTGCGTGTGGCGGCGGCGCGGACGGCGTGGTCGAGGAGCTGGGTGCTGGCCCAGGCGGACGGCAGGCTGGCGGGGCCGCTGGGTCCGTCGATGCGGATGACGGCGTGGAAGTGGACCTGGCCGCGTTTTTGGTACTCGGCGACCTTGGCGTAGGAGAGGGTGGCGTGGTGCCGCAGGGACCGTTGCGTGAGCCCGGCGGCCTTGGCGATCTCGCGACGCAGGTGGGTGGTGAAGCGTGCCCACAAAGCCGGGGCGTGCGCGTTCCACAAGACCGCGCCCGTGTAGTCGTAGCGGTCGGGGTCGAGCGGGGTGCCCAACAGCCGGTCGTCGTCGGAGTGGACCTGGCCGCAGTGGCAGCGACCGGTGTCGGGCCGATTGTGGACGGGCCCGAAGCCGGGGGCGGTGAGGGTGGCGAACACGCGGGGGTGTGCGGCGACGCTGGTGGGGACAGTTTTGCCGCCGCGTAGTCCGGCGGCGATGAGTTGGTAGGTGTCGTAGCGGTAGACGGTGGAGCAGGTGGGGCAGCGGGTGGCGCGGCGGTTGCCGCAGCGGACCAGCAGTTCGCCCGCCGGGAGGTGGCCGGAGTCGAAGTGGTCGTGGATCTCGCCGGTGGCGGTGTCGAGGTGGGTGCGGTGTCCGGTCAGGCGGATCGGGTGCGCGCAGCCGCCGAGGGAAGTGATCTGTCGTGCGAGGGGTGCGAGGTGGCCGGTGGCGGCGAGCTTCGCCAGCTTGGCGGTGAGCCTGGTGCGGCGCTCCAGCGCCGACCGCCCTGCCGCCGATGTGGTGACGTTCGCCGGGCAGGTCGGCGTGGTGAACGCCGACGAGGGGAGCGAGGTGGCTGGAACGGTCGCGGGGTACGGGAGTGGGAGCTGTGCGGGCATGCGGAAAGGGGCCTTTCGGCGGGAGCGCGGAAGCGGTACGGCGCGGGGTGGCGTGGGCAGGCCGAAGTGATCGGCTCACAGGGGAACGGAGGCGCCTGGAAGTTGGGCGCGGGGGCCGGGGCCGGGCGGGCCTGGTCGGCCTGGGCGGGTGGTGATCACCGGCGGGTGCGTGACGTTAACATCGCCTCACGGGCGCATTCAAGTGCACCCCTCCTGATTCCTTTCTTGTGGGTGGTGGGACGCGGGTAGTGTGGGTCCGGCTTCCCGGTTTGGACGGGCCGGATTTTGCTGGTAGAGGGCGTGGAAAGCGGGGGTGACCGGCGTGGTGGTGGGGCGGCGCGGGCGCAGGTCGGCGGGCAGCGGGGTGCAGCTGACGTTCGAGGTCATCGCCGAGACCCTGCGCGAGCGGATCCGCTCCGGCAGGCTGCAGCCGGGAGACGCGCTGCCGACGCAGGCCGTGCTGATGCGGGAGTTCGGGGCGGCGAGCCTGACCGTGCAGAAGGCCATGGCCCTGCTGAAGCAGGAGGGATGGGCGGTCTCCCGCCCCGGCAAGGGAGCCTTCGTCGCCTACTACGACCACGCCGCCGACAACGCTGATGACCTCGACAGCCCGGACACGACCATGTCCATCGGTGGGACAACGGCCCGCGTCGAGGCGCTGGAACTGGCTCTGGCCGACGCCGTTCGACAGATTGCCGACCTTCGTGGCCGCGTCGAGGCCCTGGAGTCGGGTGGCGGCGAGCGGGGCCGCTGACCCGTCGTGCCGGGACGCTGGTCAGGGCGGTGCGTTCAGATTTTCTTCACGAGGTTCAAGGCGGCACCCGCCCGTCTGAACCGGCCGAACATCGCCGACCGACCCGCCGACGGGCAAGCAGCCGACGCTCGTATCGAGTGCCAGCAGGCTGCCGGTCCTGGACGCGAGTGGGGCTCAACCCGGTGCCGCCGGGGGCAAGTTACGGGCGTGGAGTCCTTGCGCGTCGCGCAGCAAGTTGTCGCCTACGACCGTCCTACGGCCGGATCGCAGGCACAGGGCCGACCAGGGGGCCGACCCTCACGTCCGTCGCCGGGCGCACCGAGGGCGGTGGCCAGCGTCGTCTCCGGCAGGGGAGCGAAGCTCCCGGCCACCCGGAGGCCGACCCTTCCCGCCCCGGCCCCCGCGTCGCCAGACTGGGCGACGCACCGGCCCGGCCGTACGCTGCCTCTCCGCTCGGGCCCGATCCTGTCGAAAGAAGCTGGCCCTGCGCCGCCTCGGCCGGTTGCCGCTGGTTTGCGGCGGCGCCGTGGCAGCAGGACGAAGGGGGGAGTATTGGGTTGTGCGACGCTGGAGTGGCTGTGGTCGCGGCGACGGCACACGACCTGAGCTACGAAGTCGCGCTCTCGTATCCCGTGCCATATATCATCGGTGCTATGGACGGCGAGCGGTACTCGATCGAGATCGAGCCGGAGGTGCGACTGTGGCTGGAGAACATTCCCGCCCATCACTACAAGCAGGCCGAACGCGTCGCCGACCTGCTTGCCGAGCAGCCCACCACGCTCGACGAACCGCACTCCCGCCACCTGGGCGGCAAGCTCCGCGAGCTGCGATTCCGCCTCGGCGATGCTCACCAGCGCATTACCTACTGGCTCGCACCCGACCGTCGCGTTGTGCTGCTCACCGTGTTCCGCAAGACCAAGATGCGCGAGCAGGCCGAAGTGGACCGCGCGCACGCCGCTCAACGGCTGTGCGAAGCCGAGCACCAGGCAGCCACCGAACACGACCTCTACAGCCGCGACCTCAAGGAGAACCGATGAACCACAGCGAATGGAGGACCCGCCGCCACCGCCAGCTGGTCGGTGAACACCTCGACGCCGACCCCGAGTATGACCGCGTCTACGAAGAGGCCAGCCTGGCCATGACGCTGGGCAAAGCCGTCTACGACCGGCGCAAGCAACTCGGTCTGAGCGAGGCCGACCTGGCCGAGCGCCTGCACACCACCACCGACGAGATCGAAGGCATCGAGACCGCCACCGAACTGCCGCCCATCGCTGTCATCATGCGACTGGCCCGGGCCCTGGACCTCACCGTCGACATGCACCTCGCCCCTGGGGATGAGCCCACTGTCACCATCGTCACCCCGGCCGCCTGAACCCGGGAGGAGCCATGCATGACGCCTCCACAGCGCTCGCCCGCGAGCTGGGCAGACTCGTCCACGACCGGCGCACCGAGCTCGGGCTGTCCCAGGCCGAGCTGGCTGAGCGGTGCGGGATGAAACAGCCGCAGATCTCCCGCTTCGAAGCCGGCGGAACGGTGCCCACCCTTCCGATGCTGCGCCGCCTGGCCCGTGCCCTTGGAGCTGACTTGAGCATCAGTCTCACTCCGCACGACGAAGCCGCTTGACGGGGATCTCAAATTCCGAGAATTCCCTAAGTGGTCTAGACCGTCGACGGCAGTAGTGACGGCAACACCGGCGGACTTCAGTACACATGCACGGACGCGGAACGGCTGTCAAGTCGGAGCCTGACCAGCGAAGTTGCAGCTGACGGCGACCCTGCCAGCACACGTACTATGTGTTGGCGGGCGCCACTCCGGTCCTCGTGCACAACAGCAACTGTGGCGTTCGCCAGCATGACAAAGCCCGTGGCGCTGCCGGTGTCGATGAAATGACGGCGACGTTTGAGAAGTGGCGGGGGACCCCGCCCGTCTCACGCTCGCCGTGGGCGCCGCCCTGCACGGCACCGCCGCGTTCGCGACCCAGAACACGGCCGACCCGAAGGCGGCGCTCGACGGCATCGAGGACCTGGTGCATCTCCTGCTGCACGGTCTCCAGCCGCGCTGAACCTTCTCAGTGGCCTTCGCGCCGTCCCGCCAAAACCACGTAGAGCCTGAAGCGTGCGGTCTCCCCCCGTAGTGACATGCCCGCTGTCGAGGCGGCAGGTTGATTGCGAGGACCGCAGCCCCTCCCATTATGACGTCAGTGGTGTATGCTGCCAGTGTAATAATTGCAGATGGGGGACGTGCGCATGGCTTGGAAGATCGTCGTGGTCGAGCCGGCTCTCTCGTGGCTTCACGGTCTGCGCCGTACTGACCGCGACACCCTGATTCAGGTCAGCCAGGCTGTCACTGCCCTTCAGGAGGAAGGTCCCGCGCTGGGCCGGCCTCTGGTGGACACGATCAAGGGCTCGGTGCTGCCGAACCTCAAGGAGCTCCGCCCCGGCTCGGCAGGGGCCACGGAAGTGCGGTTGCTGTTCGTGTTCGACCCGGACCGCCAGGCCGTGATTCTGGTCGGCGGTGACAAGGCGGGTAACTGGTCCGGCTGGTACCGCGTCGCGGTACCCCAGGCGGAGCAGGCGTACGCGGAGCATCTGAAGCGAATCGATGGAGAGGACGGGGCACGATGACTGATCACCTCAAGGACCTGCAGGCCGTCTCCTGGGGAGATCTGGCCGAGGATTTCGCCTTCACCGATGCCGAAAAGGACCAGATCCAGAAGGGGGCGCAGGCGATGGTCCTGGCTTCCCGTGTGCACCGCCTCGCTGAGTTGCGGAAGCGGCAGCACACCACACAGGTCCAGGTTGCCGAAGCCATGGGCGTCACCCAGGCCCGCGTCTCACGCATCGAGAAGGGCCAACTGGAGCGCAGTGAGGTCGACACCCTCGCTGCCTACGTCAAGGCGCTCGGTGGCAAGCTGAAGATCGTCGCTGACTTCGGTGATGAGAGCTACGTCCTCGGCTGATCCGATCGACGGGCTGCGGCCCAGGTCCATGCGCAGTCCGGCGGACAGGATCGCCTCTTGACGTCAGGGATGATGCTCCACCCCGGTGCCTGGGGTGGAGCATCATCGCGTCGATAAGGCACTCCGCTGCGCGCGGGTTCGATTCCCGTCCTTGAGCTGGTGCGATCGTTTCTCTGTCTCTTCGGCGCGATCCTGTCGGGCCTCATTGAGGCCGAGTTGAGGCCGCAAGGACAGGAACCGACTGGCACAGGCTGAGAAGCACCCGCATGGATAACTACACCTGACCTGCGAAAACGCCAAGGATGAGCGTTGATCGGCAAGGACCGCCAAGATCCTCAAAGGACTCATAATCCGTCGGCCGTGGGTTCGAGTCCCACCCGCCCCACCTGTGCAGGCTTCTGACCTGCGGAAACGTTCTTTTTTGAGTGCCGGATCGTCAACGTTGCCTGAACGAACTGAATCCGCTGCTCGTGAGTTTCCGTAGCGTTGCCGCCAGCGAGAGCCAGAACTGTTCTGACCTGCACAGATGTCTTGGCTCGTCGCCTGGTGAGTCGCTGGAGGCGGCCTCTGCGGGTGACTGGGAAGCCTGATTCGGGACGCTGACAGGACGCGGGGAAACGGAAGTGGTCGCTCTGTCCGGTGCGTCGACGCTGCCCGTGGGCGGGAAGGGGTCGGCATTGTGCGGTGCAGTTCGGGTCCCCTGGCCGTGGAAGGCGACGCTGGGACCGGCCGGTGTGACGGCGAAACGGCTCTGTACTCAGAGGATGGGTGGTACGCGAGCTGATGTCCGTTTCATGAGTTGCGTCGGGACGTGTGCGGATCGCGGAGGTTCTCGGTGTCCTACGGCTGTTTTTTTCGGGCACCGGCCGCGTGCTGGTGAGCCCGCATGATCGTGGAAGGTGTAGCTCTCCTCGGGGGCGGGCTGAGCTGGGAGAACGCCGTTCCTGGTGATGGTGGCATGGTCGGTCTCTACCGTGGGGGTGGAGGAGGCGACGCCACCTCGGTAGAGACCCGACCATGCCACCTGTGAGGAGGGGTGGCACTGCCGGAGTGACCTCTCGGCCGCCGATTCCTGACGAGGTTGTTGGACGCGGCGGTGGTTGAAAGCGCACCATGGGTCTGTGGAGCTCGCCCGCGAGTCTCCTGCTGGCCGGGCTCCGGGGACTCCTTCGTACGAAGGGACACGCACCATGGAGCGCGACACGACCCTCGATTACACCGCCTCAGCTGTCATCGATGAACGGGGCGTCGTGACGGGCTGGAGCGAGGAAGCCCAGCGTTTTCTGGGCTTCTCAGCCGCAGAGATCGTGGGGCGGGCAGCCACTCTCCTGCTGGCGGAGTCCATTTCCGAATCGACACTGAGATCGTTCCTGGGCCAGCTCCGTTGGCACGGTACGGTCCCGCTGCGGCATCGCGACGGCCGGGGTGTGGAAGCAAGGTTGCTGGTCCATCGCCGGTCGTTCGACGGCCTGGGGCATGGCGAGTGGCTGGTCGTATCACCTGTCATGGGCGAGGCCGGTTCCCCGTACGACGGGGAACCGTTGATGGAGCAGGCCTTCCTCCAGGGGCCGTGCGCTGCCGCGATCTACGACAGCGGCAGGCGTCTGCAGCGGGCGAATGCGGACATGGAACAGGCGCTCGGGCTCGCGCAGGAGGACATGCGTGGGTTGCGTGTGTCGGAGATCATCCTTCACCCCCACATCGAGGAGACCGACAAGGCCATACGTGAGGTGCTGGAGACCGGCGAACCACAGCATCGGGAGAACTTCCTCCCGACGCCGGGCCGGAGTCGCCAGCAGGCGTGGGCTGTGTCCATCGTCCCGCTGCGAGCGGAGGACGGCCAGGTGAAGGCCGTATGTCTCGCCGCGCACGACGAGTCCCGGCAGTACTGGGCGCGGCAGCGGCTCCAACTGCTCAACGAGGCCAGTGCCAATATCGGCAGCACCCTCGACGTCGTGCGTACCGCACAGGAACTCGCCGACGTGGCCATCCGGGGGCTCGCGGACTTCGTCAGCGTCGACATGCTCAGCCCGCGCGAGAACGGCGGTGAGCCGACCTCACCCGCGCGGACGGAACGTGTCGGGATGGTAACTCTCCGTCACATCGCCAAGGCCTCTGCCACCGAAAGCTGCCCCGAGATCCCCCTCGTCGTCGACGACCTGGAAACATACTCGGAGGATTCGCCGCAGGCCGAGTGCCTGTCGACCGGGCGGACCGTCTCGCTGACGGTGGCGGAGTCCGACTCCACCGAAGGCCGGTGGCAGACACAGGACGCGCCGCACGGCGCCGTGCAACGCTTCAAACTCCACTTGATGGCGGTGCCCATGCGGGCCCGTGGCGTGACTCTGGGAGTGACGGTCTTCGGACGCCGCCGGTTCCAGGAAGCGTTCGACCCTGACGACCTGCTACTGGCGGAAGAGATCACGGCACGCGCCGCGGTCTGCATCGACAACGCCCGCCGCTACACCCGGGAGCGGAGTACCGCGCTCACCCTGCAGCGAAGCCTTCTGCCACGACGGTTGCCCCGGCAGGCGGCGGTCGAGGTCGCGTCCCGTTATCTGCCCGCCGGCGCACAGGCCGGCGTGGGCGGTGACTGGTTCGACGTCATCCCGCTCTCCGGAGCCCGGGTGGCGCTGGTGGTCGGTGATGTGGTCGGCCACGGGATCCAGGCGTCCGCGACGATGGGCCGCCTCCGTACGGCGGTGCGCACCCTGGCCGATGTGGATCTCCCTCCCGACGAACTGCTGACCCATCTCGACGACCTGGTCACCCACCTCGCTGACGACGTGTACGACGCCGATCCCGATTCTGGCGCCACAGCCACAGCCACAGCCACGGCCGCAGCCACAGCCACGGCCGCAGCCGCAGAAACCGCTGGTGACGTCGGGGCCACGTGCCTCTATGCGGTCTACGACCCGGTCTCCCGCCGTTGCACCCTGGCCCGTGCGGGTCATCCGCTTCCCTTCACGGTCACGCCCGAGGGAACCGCCGAGCTTCTCGGTCTCCCGGCCGGCCCGCCGCTCGGCCTGGGAGGCCTCCCCTTCGAATCGGCCGAAGTGGAGCTGGCCGAGGGCAGCCTGCTGGTCCTCTACACCGATGGACTCGTCGAGGCCCGTGACCGTGACATCGACGACGGCCTCGGCATTCTGCGCCAGGCGCTCACCCGACCTGCCCAGTCCCTGGACGAGGTGTGCGACGCGGTGCTCGCGGCCCTGTTGACCGATCGCCCACAGGACGACATCGCCTTGTTGATCGCCCGCCCCAAGGCACTCCACGCCGGGCAGGTGGCCACCTGGGACATAGAGGCCGACCCCAGATCGGTGGCCCAGGCGCGCAAGGACGTGTCCGTCCAACTGGCCGAGTGGGGACTGTACGAGACGGTCTTCACCACCGAACTGGTGGTCAGCGAGCTGGTCACCAATGCCATCAGGTATGCCGAACCGCCCATTCAACTGCGCCTCATCCACGACCGTACGCTGATCTGCGAGGTTTCGGATGCCAGCAACACAGCCCCGCACCTGCGCCGTGCGCGACTGTTCGACGAGGGAGGCCGCGGGCTCCTGCTCGTCGCCCAGCTCACCCAGGGCTGGGGAACCCGCCAGTCGTCCAACGGCAAGACCATCTGGGCCGAGCAGGTGCTGCCCGTTGTGCTTCCGGACCCGGCCATGTTCGTCACGGCCGAGGAATAGGGCCCACTCCGCACGGGAGCCGGACAGCCGCCGCACTGATGTCGACCAGACGTTGACCCCTGGGAGTGGACGCGGGTCGGGTGCAGCTCTCGCTGAGGGAAGGTCGCGGATCAGGCCGTGAGGCGGTAGCCGTGTCGGTCGGGGGTGGGGAGAGGTGTTCATGCTCGCGGGCGAGGTGCTCGGCCGCCTGCCGCCGTACGGCTTCCCGACGCTGCCGCCCCGCAGCGGTCAGCCCGCCCCCATCCGCATATCTCATACAGCACGAACAAACCCGTACCGGGGGACGCCACCAGGGGACGGGGGCTTATTTTGTCACCGGGATCGAGGCGTCCTCCCTGCGCGCACTCACCAAGCTGGAGCAGGTGCTGCCATCCCGGCTGCGGCACCGGGTGAACACCCTGCACACCGCTACCGTCCGTGCCGGCGCCGTCCCGGCCCCCAAGGTCTGCGCGGACACCCTCATGGCCATTGCCGAGGCATGCCGCCGACGTGAGCGGCTGCGCTTCGACTACACCAGCCCCCGCCGCGGCCCGAGCATCCGCTCGGTCGAGCCGCACAGCCTGGTCAGCTTCGGGCGCCACTGGTACCTGGTCGCCTGGGACACCGACCGCACCGACTGGCGCACCTTCCGCGTCGACCGGCTCACCCCACGCACTCCGACCGGCCCACAGTTCACCCCGCGCGAACTCCCCGACGGCGACGTGGCCACCTATCTGGCCCACCAGCTGTCGTCGCAGACGTGGCCCTTCCAGGCCACCGTCACCCTGCACGAGCCCGCCGCAGCGGTAACCGACCGCGTCTGGCCCGGCATGGGTGTCATCGAACCCGTTGACGACCACAGCTGTCTGCTGCACCTGGGCGCCGGCAGCCCCCGCGACCTCGCGTGGATGATCACCTCGGTCGACGCCGACTTCACCCTCACCCACGCCCCACCCGAACTCGCCGACGCTCTGCGCACCCAGGGCACCCGCTGCCTGAATGCCGTACGAGAGGCATAGGTCCCCCCCCCACGTTCCATGCGGAGCGCGGTTCAAGAACACCGTCCGCCCAGGTACGGGCCCACGCGCGGGCGAGTCCGGACGAGCACGCTCCGCTGCTGGCCAGCGCCCCCATTGGCATGGGGAACGACGGTGAGCGGCTCTGGGGACCTCCTGAGCAGCGCATGGGGACTTTCAAGGTTCACGCAAGATTTTCGTGACGAGTGACACCAATCCGGATCACACACGGGGACGACTCCTCCCCAGAGCGTCCTGCCTACGCGCACCGCGCTGATGAAGCACCCACCCCCGTCTGTATCGTCACCGGCACCGGCACCGGCCCGGCAACTCCCGGCCGAGTTGGTCGCCCACGCGTCGGCCGCGCTCCGCCGAGTTGGATGAGGCCGCCGGTGGTGGGCAGCAGGTCCAGCCGTTGGTCGCGCGTGTAGGACTGCTCCCAGTCGAATCGCCATTGTTCGGGAGCGCGGCTGACCGCAGGCGACCCCCGTGCCACCGCCGAGGTCTGGGGAGGTTCGCATGATGCCGAGCAACTGGGCTACCCATGGCCGCCGGTCGTCCCGCTGTTCATGTGAACGGAAAGGCGTGACCGCTGACACCACGTCGGAACTGTAGTCCGAGGTCAACCCGGTCGACACGGCGTCGATGTCCTGACGCAGGAGCCCCGGCGAAGCTCTTCACCGGGGCGGGCGCGGTCTGCTCGGCCTGACGGATCGACGGATCCCGTCTCCGAACGGTCGAGGAAGCTGCGGAGTGGCCGATCTCCCATCCACGCTGTCGGCGTGGGTTCGGGCCGCGGCCGGACGTCGTGGACGCCGCCTGAGGCCATCGGAGGGGGCCAGGAGCGTGTCTCAGTAACCGTGAGCCGGTCTGGGGTTCGTTGGCCGGCCTGGGGCCTGACCGGCGGGATCGGTCAGGGTCGCCCGGCCTGTGGCGTGGGGCCGACGGCGGGTCGGTCGGGCCGGGATCGCGGCCCGCCGAGGCTGGGGCGGCCCGGTTGGTCAGCCGGTCGCCGTGGCGAGGCCCGCGGTTCCGGCGTGTCGGAAGATCTTGCTGAGGTTGTGGCAGGCGGCAGGCGGCAGGCAGCCGCCATTCGCCCCGCGCCCCCGTCTTCGCCGCGCAGAAGGAGCCGGCGGCCGTTGTGGCAGGTCATGATCTGGCCGAAGTCGGGTTCGACGATGGCCTTGCGGCGGGCGTAAGCGGACCGGCCGGGCTTGGTCCGCAGCTTGCGTGCCATGCGTTCCTTCAGCAGTCGTGTCCTTGGCGAATGAGTTGTGACGCACCGACGCGGGCCGGTCGTACGCGCGTCGTCGGCACCCGTACGAGACACGGAAAGCCCAGCGGCGGCCGTCCACAGCCGCCGTATCAGTGGTGCGGGCTTTCCCTCCGGCGTGCCCGATCAGCCGTTCTCCGGCACCTGGCGGACACCGACAATGGGCCGCTTCGCGATCCAGTCCTTCGGACGACCAGAGGGGATACGGGTGCACCAACACGACGAGTCGGCGCAGACCTTGGAAAGGGACCGTGCACCGAAAGCCGCACACTGGTTCCCGGCGCACGCCGTCCGGGCCGCGCGGCCCGATGTTCCGCTCACCCCCGGGGCGATGCAGGCGCTGCAGCGCGCCATCGGCAACGCCGCCGTCGTTCGGCAACAGTTGCGTAGCGCGGAACAGGCCCGCGGTCCGTCGCACGGTCACACGGTCCCGGGCGGACCCGTCGGGCGGGCGGCATCGGCCATGGCCGCACAGATGACGCGGGCTCCGGGACGGGGCGGGGAAAGCGTGACGCAACGCGCTGTCGACGGGTCGGCGAAGCGTCGGCTGGCTGTCCAGTGCTTGAGAAAGCCGAGGTCCACCAAACGCGGAGTCAAAGAAGCCATGGCCAAGCACAATTTCAACCCCACGACTTTCGGCAAGGGCTCCTGGACAGACGCGGTCACGCTCAGAGGGGCGAGATCGTTCAAGGCGGCTGCGGATGCGCAAGCGCTGCGCCATCTGTCTACTCAACTCTACTTGTACGCGAAAAAGACATGGAAGGACGAGCTGGAGAATGAGGCCGAAGTCGAGTCCATGTACGTCGGCGGAGGAATCCTCGTGGCAGCCAACCTCGATGAAACGATGCGGAATGTGCACAGCGTGGTGAAGGATAAATTGGCGGACTTTCAGAAAATCCTTCTGACTGAATGGGAAAAAGACGTACGATCCCAGGGTATAGCAGCAAAGTTCGGCCAGTTGGCGGACGGCGGACGCGACGCACGTAAGGGTGCGGAGGAATTGCTCTACAAATTTCTGACAGATTCGTCGTCAAGTCGCGTCCAGTTGGTCGACACCGCTGGTGCGGCTGCGCGCATAGCCGGCGGAAGCATCAAGGGCAGGATCCTGCTCCTGGAGAGTGGGTTCGACTTCCATGCCGAGCAAAAGCTTGTCATCGCCCTCCAGCAGTCCCAAACGAAGACTCCGGCGCACATCTTCGGGAAGAAGCGCCCCTGTACAACGTGTTACGCCACCCTCAAGTACGCCGTGGATGTCGGCAAGATGAACATCGCATTCAATCCGAACCCAGGCGGCTATTGGCAGACCGCCAGCGGTGGATTGGTGACGCTCGCCAATCTGTTGGACCAGACCGATAAAGACGTGCAGGACTGGCTGGGTAAATCCCTCAAGGGTCTGAAGATGAACCGGAGCCGCAGGCTCGCGGCGGGCGTCGACCGCAAAACCCTCAAGGACATGAAGGGTGACCACACGGATGTCGCGGGAACGGATCAAGGATGGGATACGGCGTCGGACAGTGATGGCGAAACCATGGACAGTAAGCCCCGCAAGGGCAAGGGCAAGGGCAAGGGCAAGGGCAAGGGTTGATGTGCGACAGGCTCCGCAAGATCTTCCGACACGTCGGAACCGCGGGCCTCGCCGCGGCGACCGGCTGACCAACCGGGCCGCCCCGGCCTCGGCGGGCCGCGATCCCGGACCGACCGACCCGCCGTCGGCCCCACGCCACAGGCCGGGCGACCCTGACCGATTCCGCCGGTCAGGCCCCAGGCCGGCCAACGGTTACTGAGACACGCTCCTCGGGGGTGGCCTTGGCCCGTGCGGTCCACTGGCCAGGCCCGCCTGCTCCGGCCGCACGCTCTCCGGCATCAGTACGGTCATCGCGGGTACGGAGAGGGCGCCGCCGAGGGAGACCCTCTGCTGGCAATGGACGGGGCGATCAGCCTGCTCGTCCGGCGCGCCGGACGAGGGGGCGGTGCGAGGGGATGCCATGAGCGGCAGAGCCCCACACCGACCGAGCACGTGTGCGTTCTGACTCAGCCGTCCACGCGTCGAGCGCTGAGCCACCGGACCATCGCCGGGTCGCGGTGGTCGAAGAACAGCGAGCCGCCGGTGTCCAGGGTGGCGACGGCCGACATCTGTTCGTCGGTGAGCTCGAAGCCGAAGACGTCGAGGTTCTCCGCCATGCGCTCGGGCCGGACCGACTTGGGAATCGCGACAACGCCCCGCTGGACCAGCCAGCGCAGCACCACCTGGGCCACGGACTTGCCGTGCTTCTCGCCGATCTCGCTCAGCAGCGGATTGGTGAACAGGTCGTTCTTGCCCTCGGCGAACCCGCCCCAGGACTGGATCTGGACCCCGTGCTCGCGCATCAGCTCCTGGTAGTCGGCGCGCTGGAAGAACGGGTGGGTCTCGATCTGGTCGACCGCCGGGGTGATCTCGTTGTTGATGATCAGATCGAGGAGCCGGTCCGGGTAGAAGTTGGCGACGCCGATCGCCTTGGCCCGGCCCTGTCGGTTCAGCGCCTCCATGGCACGCCACTGGCCGTACACATCGCCGTAGGGCTGGTGCATCAGGTACAGGTCGACGTGGTCCAGGCCGAGCTTGGCCAGCGACGTCTCGAACGCCCGCTCGGTGTTCTCCTCGGCGGGTGCGTCCTGGACGTACAGCTTGGTGGTGACGAACAGGTCTTCGCGCGGTACGCCGCTGTTCTTGACGGCGCGGCCGACGGCCTCCTCGTTCCCATAGGAAGAGGCCGTGTCGAGCAGCCGGTAGCCGGCCGCGAGGGCCTCGGTGACGGCCTGTTCGGTCTGCTCCGCCGGGATCTGGAAGACGCCGAAGCCGAGGATCGGCATTTCGACACCGTTGTTCAGGGTGACGCTCTGCATGCGGGTTGCCTTTCAAGCGGGATGCGAGTGTGGAGCACGGGCCGGATGCCGGCCGACGCTCGAACACGGGCGGGAGGTCCATGCACGACCGGTGTGAAGCCCGCCAGAATTCACCTTCGCGCTCTTTCGCCACCGGTGGCAGGCCGAGCCGTGCCAGGGGGTGGCGAGCGGGGCAGTGACAGGGCCCCCCACATCCCTGCCACGCAGGTCAGAGCGGTGTGACACTGAAGGGCATGGCATCTGAGCAGAGCAGCGACGGCGGTGCCGAGCTGGGCCGGTTCCTGCGTGCCCGCCGCACACAGACCGCACCCGAACAGGTCGGCCTCACGGCTGGCGCCGGCCTTCGCCGCACCCCGGGCTTGCGCCGCGAGGAGCTGGCCACGCTCGCCGGGATCAGCATCGACTACTACGTACGCCTGGAACGCGGCAAGGAGACCCGGCCCGGACCCACGGTCGTCGACGCCCTCGCCCGCGCCCTGCTCCTCGACGCGTCCGAGCACAGGCACCTGCGCGAGCTCGCTTCCCGTGCCGCCTACGCCTCCGAAGCGCCACCCGCACCCGGCCACACTGTGAGACCACAGTTGAGGGTGCTCCTTGAGTCCGTGCGTCCGAACGCGGCCTATGTCGTCGGCCGCACCCTGGACCTGCTCGCCTTCAACCCCGGCGCGCTCCGGCTCTTCGCCGGCCTGGCCGACTGGCCGCCGCCGCGACGGAACTTCGCCCGCTACGCCTTCCTCCACCCCCTCGCCCGCGACGTACTCGACGACTGGGACGAGCAGGCCCGTGCCTGCGTCGGCCGGCTGCGTGCCCTGGCCGGCACCGAACCGGACGCCCCGGACCTGGCCGACCTGGTCGGTGAACTCCTGGCGAAGAGCCCGGACTTCGCCGACCTGTGGAACCGCTTCGACGTCAAACCGCACGCCCCGGACCCCAAGACCTTCCACCACCCCGACGTCGGCGATCTCCACCTCGGCTACGAGTCGATGCCGCTGGAGCACAGCCAGAAGCAGCGGTTCGTCGTGTTCTTCGCCGAGCCGGGTACCTCCGACCACGACAAGCTGATCCTTCTCGACGCGGAACACGACGAGCTGGGGCTCGACGTCGAGGAGGGACGGCTCTCCCGGCGCAGGGCGGCCGACTGAGCAGCAAGGGCCGGCCCCTCGAGGCGTGCCCCGCCGCGGGCATGCTCAGTGGGTCATGGCGTCGCGCACGAGTGCGGTGTCGACGAACTGTTCGAAGCGCACGATGAGTCCACCGCGTACGACGAAGTGGTGCGCGACGCGGACGTCGATCGACTTGGCGGTGGACTTGTTGACGGCGGTGTAGCGGGCCAGTACGACGACGTTCTCGCCGTCGACGACGTAGGCGTCGTCGTGGGCGGTCCAGTCGTCCCGGTCCTGGACGAGCTTCTCCATCACGTTGGACGTGACCCCGTCGGGGGTGCGGTAGGCGCCGGCGAGGGGGGAAGCCGGCCATCTCCGTCCACTCCACGTCGGGGGCAAGGGTGGCGCGGAGGGCTTCGAGGTCGCCCGCGGCGGAGGCCAGGTACTGGCGGCGTACGACATCCGCGGGCGCCGTGGATTCGGCGAACTCGGCCATGTTCAGCCCCCCTTCATCTCACCCTTGGCGACCTTCGCACCGATCTGGGCGGCGATCAGCATCCCGTTGTCGGGGTAGCGGTCGACCAGTGCCTCGGTCAGCACGGCGCCGTCGGCCGCCTTGCCGAGTTCCTCCTCGAAGGCGAGCAGGTAGTCGCGGGTGGCGGTGATGGCGGAGGCGTCGGCGGCGGTGTCGGGCAGGCGGTGGCCGGGGACGACCAACTCCGGCTTCAGGGCGGCCATTTCATCCAGGAGGTCGACCCAGGACGCGCGGTCGCCCGGGGTGGGGGTGTCGGCGACCCAGACGTGCTCCTGCTGGAAGAGCAGGACGCCGCCGAGGAGCGCGCGGTGCTCGGCCTGCCAGAGGTAGTGGCGGTCGGGCAGGCCGGCCGGGCCGCCCTTGAGCTGGAAGCGGTGGCCTTCGAAGGTGAGGTCGCCGGTCAGCGGGGTCAGGTCGACCAGGCGGGTGGGGAGGTTGGGGCCGAGGGCCTCCCAGGCCTTGAGCTTGCCCTCGTACGAGTGCCGGATGTGCTCGATGACGATCGGGGTGGCGACGAACGTCGCGTCGGGGAAGGCGTCGGCGATCACCTCGGCGCCGAAGTAGAGGTCCGGGTCGGCGTGGCTGACGAACACGGTGGCCGCCGTCGACCCCGCACGGGTCGTCTCCCACCTCCTCGACCGGGAACAACTCCCTGACGCACTGCCCGAGAAACACCTCGAGCCCGTCTTCGTCCGCGCCGACGGCTGACCACCTCGCGTCCAGATCTCAGCAGGTTCACGAACGCGGCGCGGGACAGGGCCAGGGGGCCTCCAGACACGACGAAAGCCCCGGGCCGATGGCTCGGGGCTTGACGGGGGCGGGTGGCGTCAGGGGGTCTTGACGATCCATTCGCTGCGGCCGGAGCCGACCGCCGCGAAATCGGTGGGCACGCTGTGCTGGCCGATCGCGTACCTCTCGGGCGGAGCCCACGCCCCGAAGGACTTCGCGGCCGCGCGGGCCATGTGGAACGTCTGTGTCTTGAGGGCGGCGGGCACCACGTACTCGACCGCGCCCGGTACCGTCCCGACCTGGGAACTCCGTATCACCCACCGGCAGTCCGTGAAGGTGCTCGGCTCGCGCAGCGCCAGGTTCCGCAGGGCCTGGCCGAGCGCGGCGTGCGTCGGATCGACGTCCAGCCAGTGCATCGTGTAGTGCCCGGCCCCCGGGTGGAGGGCCTCGTAGCGGCGGATGAGCGCTTCCGCCTGTCCTACGGTGATCGTCGAACCGCGGACCCCCGACTCCAGGTGCACATTCGCGGAGCGGACGCCCAACTGCACGGCCGCCTGAAGGAGTTCGCGGTCCCGGGCCGCCGCGAACTGGCCAGGAGTCAGGGGCGCCGGTATGCCCTCGCGGAGGGGGTAGTGGTACGAGCCCCACCAGCCGTTCTCTTCCTGCCCGTTGAGGGCTGCGCGGACTGCGGAGGTGGAGCCGTCCGAGGCGGACACGATGTGCGTGTCGCGGCCGGCCAGCGCATGATGTGCGGCGCCCTGCGGGAACCAGAGGGCGAGGTCGTCCTGGTGCGGCTCGTACCAGATCCAGGCCCGTCCGGTAGGGGTCGCGGGGACAGGGTCGATGGGAGTAGTCACGGTCCTCCTCAGGGATGCGATGCCTCGGCCCGCCGACGCGAGCGGGATAGGCGGAACGGTCTCAGGCGACTTCGAAAACCACCACCTTCATCTGCGTGAATGTTTGGAAAGTTCCGTTCCCGGCGACGGCCGGGAGCGCGCCCTGGAGCCTGATCGTGCGTCGACCGTGTACTCCGCGTTCGCGGCGGGCTGCTCGTGAACGTGATGGACGCGCCAGAGGCGTCGGCGTCGGTCGGGTCCGTCCTGGTGAGCGACGAACCGGCCGGTGCGGAACAAGGTGACGCCGAGGCGCTGCTCAGGCGTCCCGGAACCGGAATGCCAGTCCGCCGGCCAGCAGCGCGGCCGCCGCGTACGCGGCGAGTACCCCCAGCCCGGGCCAGGGCCCGATCGGCAGCCTGTCCAGATTCCTGGTCGCCTGGACGGCCATCCCGGCGGAGACCGGCCCCCACTCCTGCAGCCGCTCGCGCCACTTCCCGCTGGAGACCAGCTCGACCAGCACCGGGAACGCGTACAGCAGCGCCAGTACCGTCGTGATCGCCCCCGCCGTGTCCCGGACCAGCGCCGCGACGCCCAGCGCCAACAGTGCGATCAGCCCGAGGTAGACCATCGACCCCACCGCGGCCCGCAGCGTCGGCCCGTCCGTCAATGACGGTGGCGGATAGCCGGTCTCGGCGGTGAATCCGTTGCCGGGGAGCACCAGACGGGCGACGAGCAGCGAGCCGAGCACACCGAGGGCGCCCGCGGCCAGCGCCAGCGCGCCGACCACCGATGCCTTCGCGGTGAGCAGCCGCCCGCGCCGGGGCACCGCGGTCAGCGCCGCTCCGATGGTGCCCGTGCCGTACTCGCCGCTCATCGCGAGAGCCCCGAGGACCGCCACCGCCGCCTGCCCGGCCCACACGCCGGTGAGACTGAGCTTCACCGTGTCCTCCTGGCAGTCGGCAGGCGTGGGGTAGCAGTGGTCCGTCGTCACCGCCGCCGCTGCCGCGCCCCCGACCGCCACCGTCACCGCGATCACAGCCGCCAGCAGCCACCAACTGCTCGGCAGCGTGCGCAGTTTCGTCCACTCGGCCCGCATCGCTCGCATGAGGATCACACGTCCCGCCGGCGCAAGCGCCAGATCGCCAGCCCCAGCGCCACCGCCGCATACGCGCACAGCACCGCGAAGCCCGACCAGGGTCCCTGTGGATAGCAGCCCTCTTCGGGCAGGCAGATCGCCGACGCCTGGTCGTAGCGCGTGATCGTGTCCTGGATCGCGAAGCCGGCCAGCGGTGTGGCCCGCATCAGAGCGTGTGCCGCGCCCAGGGGCAACCCGCTGATCAGGATCTGCGGCAGCACCAGTACCACCACGATGAGCGTGATGGCCGCCGCGGTACGGCGCAGCAGCGCGCCCAGGGCCAGGGCGAGGACGCTGACGACGGCGAGCAGCGCGGCGGTGCCGATGACGGCGCGCAGCACCGGGCCGTCGGTGAGCGCCGGATCGGGCCACGAGGGAGGCTTGTGCCCGTTGCGCCGCATGATGGGCTCGCCGATCATGAAGGAGAGCACGGTCGCGATCAGTCCGGCCACGAAGGTCACCCCGCCCAGCACGATCGCCTTGGCGGTCAGCACCCGTCCCCGGCGCGGGCCGGCGGTCAGCGTGGTGCGGATCATGCCGCGCCGGAACTCGGCGGTGATGAACAGCACGCCCAGCGCGGAGAACGGGATCAGCCCGATCATCGCCCCGCTGAGAGTCTGCCTGGTGATGTCGTTGTTCGTCTGCAGGGGCGCGACGTCCCCGGAGCCCTCCAGGTCGAAGGAGCCGGAGGCGAGGTCCGCGGCCGGGTTCGCGGCCGGGTTCGCGGCCGGGTTCCCGTCCGCCGTGCCGGGCGCGCCGATCACGGTCTGCTGCCAGCCGGCCCTGCCGCCCTCCACCGTCGGCTCGTCGAAGTGCGCGGTGGCCCGACCCGGCCCCTCGGCGACCGAGGTGCCGCCGAACCGGCGCTCCACTTTGGTGTTCGGCGCGGCGGCCGTGAACACCCCGGCCTCGACGGTGCCGGTGAGTCCCGCGAGCCGGACCGAACCGACCTGGCGCCAGTCCCTGCCGTCCGCCGACTCGTAGCCGGTCAGGACGTCGCCCTTGCGCACCAGCCGCAACCAGCGGTCCTCCTCCGGCGGGACGGCGTTGCCTGCGACGTCGTGCACGTAGTCCCACTGCATGCGTACGCCATGGCCGTACGTCTTGATCACCGCGACGTAACTGCTGCCGGCCTTGGTGTTCGCCTTGATGACGACGCCCGCCTTGGTCCAGCCCGGGGTCTTGCCGGTGTTCACCGCGGGCGGCCCGCCCGCCCGTCCGCCGTCGGGCGCGGAGGCCTTGAGGCTCTTCAACCCGGAGACCCGGGCGGTGATGCTGCCGTCGCCGGGCAACTGCTGGTGGACGAGCTCCATAGTGTCCTTGACGGCCGTGCCGTCGGGGCCGACGGTCATGGCCGGTCCGCCGCCCTGGACCGAACTTCCCGAGACCGCCAGCACGGAGATGAGCACGGTCAGCGTCATCGCGGAGAGCAGCACCAGGCCCCAGCGGGGCACGGTGCGCAGTTTGGTCCATTCCGCGTGCAGCAGCTGCCCGAAGCCGTTCCGGGCAGAGGTCAGCTGAGAGCGGTACGGGGGTGTCTTCACCGGCGCGGTCACCGCACGTCCTCCTCGACGGCCGAGGCCCGGAACTGAGCGGCATCCCTGGTGAGCTCCATGTACGCCTCCTCCAGCGTTGCGCGGTGCGCGCTGACCTCGGAGAACGGCACGCCGCCCGCGGCCAGCAGTGCGGTGATCCGCTCCGCGGGCAGCCCGGTGACGGACAGGCTCTCCTTCCCGTTGGCGGCGACGGTGGCCCCCTCGCGGGCCAGCACCGCCATGGCCTCGGTACGGGCGCTGGTGCGCAGCGCCACCCGGTCGCCGGAGGCCGTGGCCAGCAGCTCGGCCACGGAGGTGTCGGTGATGAGCCGGCCCCGGCCGATCACTATCAGATGGTCGGCGGAGTCCTCCAGCTCGCTCATCAGATGACTGGAGACCAGAACGGCCCGCCCCTCGCGCGCCAGCGCCCGCAGAAAGCCGCGGATCCAGCGGATGCCCTCCGGATCGAGGCCGTTGACCGGCTCGTCGAAGAGCAGCACCGGCGGATCGCCCAGCAGCGCGGCGGCGATTCCCAGCCGCTGCCGCATGCCGAGCGAGTAGCCGCCCGCCCGTTTGCGCCCCACCGAAGCGAGCCCGACCACCTCCAGCAGCTCGTCGACCCGCCGGGCCGGCAGTCCGTGCGTCTGGGCCAGCCACAGCAGATGGTCGCGGCCGCGCCGGGAGGGGTGCACGGCGGCGGCGTCCAGCAGCGCGCCGACCTCGGTCAGCGGATGGCGCAGTGCGGCGTATGCCCTGCCCGCTATCAGCGCGCGGCCCGCGTCGGCCGAGTCCAGGCCGAGCAGGACGCGCATGGTGGTGGACTTGCCCGCGCCGTTGGGCCCGACGAAGCCGGTGACCTGGCCGGGCTCCACGGTGAAGGACAGATCGTCCACGGCGACGGTCTGCCCGAACTGTTTCCGCAGTTCCTGCACTTGGATCGTTGCTTCCATGACGACGAAGGCTAGACAGCGGCGGCCGCCGCGGTCGTCACGCGGCAGAGCACACTTCGCCGTCCCTGGCGTGGGGGACGGGCAGCGCCCGTCGTCCCCCACACGAGGGACGTACGGAACGTCCGCAGAGGGACGCGGGCGGAGGCCGACGCCGCGACAATGGTCGTCGTGAGCACGGGACTTGAGCGCACGACCCCGGCCGGGCGGCCGCCCCGGGGCATCCGGTCGGGCGGCCGTCTGGCACGCCGGTTCGGCGTGGCGATGGACTCCGCCCCCGAGACCTCCGCGACGGCCGCGTCCGTGCTCGCGCTGCTCGCGTCGCTCGAGATGATCGTCCGCGCGGACAGCGTGCACACCGAGCTTCCGCTCGCGCTGCTGTTGGCGCTGGGCACCACCACGCCGTTCGCGCTGGTGCGCACCAACGTCGTGGTGGCGGCCGTCGGCGTAACCGGCCTGAGCGTGCTGGCCCTGACCGGCTATCAGGCGCTGACCCTCGGCGGGGCCGCGGCACAGCTGCTCGTCCTCTATCTGCTCGGCCGGTCCGGGGCCCGCCTCCTTCCGCTGCTGCTGGTGGTGCCCTACGTGGTGGCGGCGCTCGCCAATCCCGACCTCGCCGGCATCCGCGTCCCCGCGATCCTGCTGGCCACGTGCGGTGCGGCGGTGGCCGCCGCCGCGATCGGCCGCCGCGCCCGCAGCGAGGCACTGGCGCAGAGCGCCACCGAGCGCGCCATCGCCGAAACGCTGCTGGAGCACGCCGCGCGCGGCGAGCGGGCCCGGATCGCCCGCGAGCTGCACGACGTCGTCGCGCATCACATCTCGATGATCTCCGTACAGGCGGAGACCGCCCGCCTCACCACCCCCGATCTGCCCGAGGCCGGGGCCAAACGGTTGCTGGACATCGGCGACACGGCCCGCGCCGCGCTCACCGAAATGCGCCGACTGCTCGGCGTGTTGCGGGAGGACGCGGGCACCCCGGCCGGGGCCCGCCGCCCGCAGCCCGGCCTCACCCAGCTCAACGAGCTGCTCGACGAGACCCGCGACGCCGGCCGGGCCTCCACCCGGCTCATCGTGAGCGGCCCGGTCGCCCCGCTCGACCCCGGCGTCGAACTCACGGCGTACCGCATCGTTCAGGAGGCGCTGACCAACGCCCGTCGGCACGCCCCCGGCGCGGCCGTCGACGTCGAACTGCACTACACGGGCGACTCCCTCGACCTGCGCATCCGCGACAATGGCCTCGGCCTCGGCTCCGGCCTCGGCTCCGACCGCCGGACGCCGGCCTCGGGCTGCTCCGGCCACGGCCTGCTCGGCATGCGCGAGCGCGCCGCGACCGTCGGCGGCCGGCTGCGCTGCGGGCCCGCGCCGGGCGGCGGTTTCCTGGTCGAGGCCACCCTGCCCGCCACCACGGAGGACACCCGGTGAGCCCTGCACAGACCCGCATCGTCGTCGCCGACGACCACGAGGTGGTACGGGCCGGCTTCGCCGGACTCCTCGGCACCCAGCCGGACTTCACGGTCGTGGCCGTGGCCCGCGACGGCGCCGAGGCGGTCCGCGTCTGCGCCGAGCACAGCCCGGACGTGGTGCTGATGGACGTCCGCATGCCCGGCATGGACGGTATCGAGGCGACCTCGCACCTCACCGCGGACGGCGGCGGACCGCGCGTCCTCATCCTCACCACCTTCGACCTGGACGAGCACGTGTACGACGCCCTGGCCGCGGGAGCCAGTGGCTTTCTGCTGAAGGACGTCACCGCCGAGCGGCTCTTCGACGCGGTGCGGGTGGTCGCCGCCGGCGAGGCCCTGCTGGCGCCCACGGTGACGCGGCGGCTCATCGAGGAGTTCGCCAGACACCGGCCCAAGTCCCCGCCGCTGCCCACGGGGCTGCCCGGACTCACCCCCCGCGAGACGGAGGTGCTCAAGCTGGTCGCCCGGGGCTTGTCCAACCCGGAGATCGGAGCCCGGCTGCACGTCAGCGAGGAGACCGTGAAGACGCATGTGAGCCGCGTCCTGGCCAAGCTGGGGCTGCGCGACCGCACCCAAGCAGTGGTGGCGGCCTACGAATCGGGTCTGGTGGTGCCGCGGGCCGAGGGCTGAGCCTGCGGGAGGCGCCCGCCCGCCCCGGTGTGTCCGGGCGATGCCGTCGTCGCACTCCGCCCGGCGGAAACGGGTCGGTTGGAGGCCGAGTCCGTCGTCCGTGGTGACGGGGTGGACGGTGACCTGGGCGTCGGGAACGCCGGTTGTGGTGTGACGGGGGACGGCGGCGCCCTTCTGGATCGGCATGATGGTCCTGCCTGCGGAAAACCTGGAATCGGCAGGTCACAGCGCTGATGCCAGGTCAGGATCGGTTGCCGTCGCTCTTCAAGGCACCTCACGCGGCTGCGTGCGTTCGCGTACGCCGTGGCCGCGTCCCACTCCCTGCCGCCGTCGTACGATCCGAGCTGGACGTAGGGCCCCTCCTGCCCCAGGGCTTCCACCTTTCAGCAGGTCGCGATCGTCGACCAGGGCGGTGCGGTGCGGGTCGACCGGAATCCGCCCACGGGGTCGGGACGGTGGCTGCGGGTGATCGGCGATCCACGTCCATGCGCTCCACGTGCCGTGTCGCGGGCCGGTGGTGCCGGGCGTTTTCACGACCGTCCCAGGGGCACGTCATCCGCCTGCGGCGTCCTCGGCCTCCCAGCGCAGCAGGTCGCCCGGCTGGCACTCGAGCACCTCGCAGAGCGCGGCGAGGGTCGCGAAGCGCACCGCCTTGGCGCGGCCGTTCTTGAGTACCGCCAGGTTGGCGGGCGTGATCCCTATGCGGTCCGCGAGCTCGCCCACGGACATCTTCCGCCTGGCCAGCATCACGTCGATGTCGACGGCGATCGGCATCAGATCACCTCGTTCAACTCGGCCTGCATCTGCGCCGCTTCGACGTCGCGCGCGACGGCCTGGGCGAGCAGCATCCGCAGCACGAGCACGATGAGCGCGACCCCCAGGACGGCCAAGCCGACCCCGCCCATGATGACGGTGACGCCCGGGTCGTCCCGCTGGCCCGGCGCATTGAGGGCCGTGACCGTGAACCACACGAGGGCAGCGGCCACGATCGCGCCGATCACGCCGTCCACGTACCGGAAGGCGGCGTGGGAGAACACGGTTCCGCGTCGCACCATCGTCACCAGCCGCCATACGCAGACCAGGGCGACCTGGACCGACACCATGCCCAGGATCGTGACCACGCGCAGCGGGGTCAGCGGGAGCGACCCGTCCTCCGGGTCGCTCCCGCTGACCAACACCCACACCATCAATGCCTGTACGAACACGGTGCCGGCGAGTACCACCACGAGCACGGCGCGCAGCGCACCTACGGTCAGCTTTCCCATCGCCCACCCTTCCATCGAATCGCGATGGGAATCTATCGAATATCGATAGGTTGAGCAAGGTCTGGGGTTGAGCCGCAAGCCGCAAGCTGCAAGCCGTGGTCGCTGCGACCTGTGGGAGGCCGGGAGCGGTCTTCGGGCGAGGGTCAGTTGCCGCCGGCGGCCTTGAACATGTAGTTCTCGGCCGTCTCACGGCTGACGTTCCAGTACGAGACCGCGGGGTTGTCGTCGATGTTCAGGAAGTCGGCCTCGTCGGGCAGCGGGACCTCGATCGGCCCGCTGTCCGGATCGGCGTTGGAGACGCGGCCCTGGAGGCTGACGGTCATCGTCTCCACGGCCTCGGTCGGCGCGCCGGTACGGAAGAGGAGCATGCCCGCGTACGCCTTCTTGCCCGGCCCGATCTTGACTGCCTTCATCTCGGACTCCATCGGGCCGACCTGATCCTCGCGACCGTTGTCGAAGCGGACGATCGGGTAGCGGTAGAGAGTGCATTCCTTGTCGCCGGTGTTGGTGGCCGTGAGGAGGAGGTGCCGGGCCGAGTCATGTGGGTAGAGCGTCGCGGCGACCGAGATGTTCGCGTCGCTGCAGGCGGTGGCGCTCTCGTCGACGGTGCTGCTCGACCCGCCGGAGTTCCCCGAGCCGCCGCCCGAGTCCTGCGAGCTGCCGACCGTTGCGGTGCCACCGCCGGGTCGGGTGGAGACGGTCGCGCTCGGGGTCGTGCCCCCGCCGCCGGGCCGGGTGGAGACGGTCGCGCTCGGGGTGGCGGACGGGGTGACGGCGCCCGTGCCGTTGTTCGTGCCGTCCGGCTCACAGGCCGTGGCGGAGAGGAGGGCGGTGAGGGCCGCGGCTCCCAGGGCGTAGGTCTTCCAGTTCTTGTGCGCAGTACGCATGGTCATCCCCCGTGTGGGGGGTTCCCCCCGAGAAGTGGACACCAGTTCGTGATGTTATGCGGCGAGTGTCATCGTATCCGACTGCAGTTCGTACTCCTGCTCCCGGGCGAC
>NZ_JBFAKW010000136.1:0-23153 GCF_040655955.1 Streptomyces sp. NPDC050263
GCCTCGTTTCCGACCGCACCGCCGAGCGGTGATCGCCCACCAGCCAACCCGCCAGGCCGGCACACCCCGACCTCAGTCGCGCACCACGTCGTAAGTGCGTTGTGGCAAACCGGATCTCGTTCGAGGTGTGCGGCGCGGGTGATCATCTGGACGGAGGTTCGGGTGCGGCCGCGGGCATGAGAGAACGGGCCCCTTGGTAGTGACGCGGTTACGACACCAGCACGACCAAGGAAGCCCGTTGCCTGATCAGTTGAGCAGTATCTCTGCGCCTGCGTCCACCGCGGTCACTCCTGGGTGTGACTGCTACGTGCACCGGTTCGGTTCGATCGCGCCGGGACGGCGGGCAGGCTGCTATCCGAGTGACATGACGGATGCGGAGTGGGCCGAGGTCCGCGCCGCGATGCCGGTGCCGGCGTGGCTCCTCAGGCGGGGCGGGCGTCCGGAGGAGTTTTGCCACCGCGAGATGCTCGACGCCGTGCGCTACCTCGTCGACAACGGCGTGAAGTGGACGGCCCTGCCGGTCGATTTCCCGTACTGGCGGGCGGTCTACGACTTCTTCCGCCGCTGGCGGTCCTACGACTACGTGCGTGAACTGTACGAACGCCTGCGACGTTCGGCGAGGGAGCGCGCCGGCCGCAACGCCGAGCCCAGTGGCGGGATCATCGACAGTCAGTCGGTGGACGCCTCCGAAACCGTTGGCGAGGACAGCCGCGGATACGACGGCGGCAAGTCACGCGACGGGCGCAAGCGTCACATCCTGACCGACACCGAGGGCCTGCTCCTGGAGGTCACCGTGACCACAGCGGACGTCCACGACTCCAAGGCCGCCCCCGCACTGCTGGAGACATTCATGGAGCAGCCGGGCCGGCTGCTGAAACTGGTGTGGGTGGACAGCGCCTACCAGGGTCCGGCGCTGGCGAAAGCGTTCGCCCGTCACGGAGTCCGGACCGAGGTCGTGCGCCGCTCCGACGGACAACGCGGATTTGTCGTACTCGCCCGCAGGTGGGTCGTGGAGCGAACGCTGAGCTGGCTCTCCCGCTCACGCCGCCTCAACCGCGACCACGAACGCCGCCCCGACCACCACGCCCAGATGGTGTGGTGGGCCGCCGTGATCAGGCTGTCCCGGCGCCTGGCCCAAGACGCTCCGCGCTGGCCGGAGAAGCGCCCCGGCCGACTGCCCCGGGCTCGGGCATGAACCGGCCGTCCTCCGCCCGCACCAGCCAGCCCCGCTTCTCCAGCACATAGGCACGATGCCGGATCTTCTCCACCTCGTTCTTGATCTCCGCTTCCCGGCCCACCGCCCGCGTCAGCTCCACCCCGTTCACCGGCCCCGAAGCAGCCGCCACCGCGGCGAACACCTCCCGATAGAGGCCGCTGAGCACCTCCTCCCCCATGCCCGACCGCCACACCGGCGGCCGCTCGCCATGCACCGCGCCGGGGCCGCTCGATCCCACGGCGACAGCCATCTCACCACCAGAAGGCACGGAAACCGGCGTATTCACCGGGCTCTCCTCGGCCAGCACCGACACGAGCTCCTCACGCCCCACCCGGGCCCGCTCGACCCGCTCCCGCGCGGCATCCACCTCCGCCTGAGCCTGCTCCAGGACCTCCGTCCAGGACTCCAGATCCTGCCTCGCCCGCGCCTCACGCCGTTCCATCAACCCCAGCACCGACGGCATCGCAGCCTCCTCGATCCACAACAAGCCGTCCGCTGCCTGCCCCTACCCCACCGCGACCATGCCCCGCACACGAAGAAGCCCCTGCTCACCGAACAGGGACTCCCTTTGCCACAACGCACTCACAAACACCACACCGAGGGGAAGGTCGGAGTTCCCCGTCGCCTTCAGCAGCGGTACCCAGTGCTCACAGGACCTCGACCTGCTCGCCCCGGCAGCGGTTTCGGGTGTCGAGGACGTATGACGCCGTTTGTTCGACGAGCGAGTAGTCGAAGACGTCGTGGTCGGTGGCTACGACGACCACGTCCGCCGCCCGGATCTCCTCTTCGGTGAGCTCCACGCGCATGATGTCCGGGGGCAGCAAATGGGAGTCGGTGTACGGTTCCACCGCGACGACATGGGCGCCGAGCTTGCACAGCGCCTGGGCGAGCATGACGGCCGACGACTCGCGGATGTCCCCGGTGTTCTTCTTGTAGGCCAGACCCAGTTGCAGGACCCGGGATCCCTTGACCGACTTGGCGCGCTCGTTCAGCCCGCGAGTGATCCGCGAGGTGACATAGGCGGGCATCTGGTCGTTCATCTCGTTCGCCAAGGAGATGAAGCGGACGTCCTGCCGCAGCAGCCTCTTGACCTGCCAGGACAGATACGAGGGGTCGACCGGCAGGCAGTGTCCGCCCACGCCGGGGCCCGGAGTGAAGGGCATGAAGCCGAACGGTTTGGTGGCCGCGGCCTCGATGGCTTCCCAGATGTCCGCCCCCAGCTGCCGTGAGATCATCGCCATCTCGTTGACCATCGCGATGTTGACGTGCCGGAAGGTGTTCTCCAGCAGTTTGGTCAGTTCGGCGGTGCGGCACGAGCTGACCGGCACGGTCCGCTCCACGATGCGTGAGTAGAACCGCTCGACGCTGCGCAGTGAGGCGGGGTCGATGCCCGAGGTCACCTTCGGTGTGTTCTCGAGGTGCCAGTCGGGGTTGCCGGGGTCGATGCGCTCGGGACTGTATCCGAGGTGGAAGTCCACGCTCGCCTTCATCGAACTGCCTTCTTCCAGCAGTGGACGCAGCAGGCACTCGGTGGTTCCCGGGTACGTGGTGGACTCCAGGACGACGGTGGCGCCGGCCGTGATGTGAGGGGCGATGCTCCGGCCCGCGCCTTCCACGAAGCTCAGATCGGGCACGCCGTCACGCAGCGGCGTGGGCACCGTGATCACACACACGTCGAAGCCGGCGATCCGGTCGTAGTCGGTGGTGGGCTCGTAGCGGCCACTGTCCAGCGCGGCCGCCAGGCATGCGCCGTCGACACCTTCGATATAGGAATCGCCTGAGGCCAAGCGTTTCACGCGTAGTTCGTCGGTGTCCACGCCGACCACACAGAAGCCGGCATCCACTGCCCGTACAGCGAGAGGGAGTCCCACATATCCCTGACCGACGACAATCAGTTTCTCTTGCTCGTGCCGGTCGTGCGCCATCATCACCGTGACCTCCTGGACGGTTAGAGTTCTACCAGTCAATTGAGGCACATGCGATGCGCAGTGGGCCCATTGGCGCGTCATGTCTCCGCGACATCACTCCAATCGAGTATCAGGCAGCCATGGCGAAGTAACTCCAGGCGTGTCGATGTTTCAATTTCCGCTATTTCTTCCATAGATGAATGTTGGGCTCGGTATGACGATCGATCTCCGTGGGAGTTGTCCCACAACCACCCCCCCCCCGAACCGGAGTGGCCCGGATGGATCCTTGTTCGAAGTACTTGGTCACCGGTGGAGCCGGTTTCATCGGCTCGCACCTCGTGGACGCACTGTTGGCCGAAGGAAAGGAAGTGGTGGTCCTCGACAACCTCGCCACCGGGCGAATGGCCAACCTCGCCAGGGCGCAGGAGCATCCACGCTTCCGCTTTGTCCACGGCTCCGTGCTGGACGGACTCCTGGTCGATGAGTTGGCGGGAGAGTGCGACACCGTGGTCCATCTGGCCGCCGCCGTTGGGGTCAAACTCATCGTCGAGCAACCGCTGAAATCATTCATCACCAACATCAGGGGTACCGAGACGGTCCTCGAGTCGGCCCAGCGTCACTCGCTCAGGGTTCTGGTGGCCAGTACCTCGGAGATCTACGGCAAGAACTCATCCGGACCGCTCAACGAAACCTCCGACCGAATCCTGGGCAGCCCTTCAGTGGTCCGCTGGTCGTACAGCACGGCCAAGGCGGTCGACGAGATCCTCACCGGTCTGTACCACCGGGAGCGGGGCCTGAACTCGACGATCGTCCGGTTCTTCAACACCGTCGGCCCTCGCCAGAGCCCTGCATACGGGATGGTGATTCCGCGCTTTGCCCGGCAGGCGGTGCGTGGAGAGCCTCTCACCGTCCATGCGGCCGGTCGGCAAAGGCGCTGTTTTCTCCATGTCGCGGACGCGGTCGAGGCCCTGATGCTCCTGCTGGAGAATCCAGGGGCGGAAGGTGAGACGTTCAATGTCGGCTCCTCCGAAGAGATCAGCGTCCGTGAACTCGGCGAGCGGGTCATCGCCCAGGCGGGGAGTGTCTCTTCGGTGGAATACGTGCCGTACGCCGAGGCATACGGAGCAGGTTTTGAAGACATGCAGCGCAGAGTCCCGGAAACCACGAAACTGCGCGTGCTGACGGGGTGGCAGCCCCGGCACGACCTCACCGACGTGCTCACCGACGCCATCGCGGACGCCCGCGACGAGATGAGCCGCTTGGCGTCGACGAGTCTCCCGGGCGGCAGGGCGGAGCGTCTTCCCGCGGCCACCGCGAGCGTCGTCAAGACCGCGCTGGCGGGTCAATGAGTCCTTTGCCGACGACGGTGGCGGTCGGCTGCGTGGCCCTGTCGTTCGGTGCGCTGCTGACGGAACCGCTGCGGCGTTTCGCCCTGCGTCACGGCGTCACCGACCGGCCCACCGGCCGCAAGGGCCATGCCCGGCCGACCCCGTACCTCGGCGGGATCGCGGTCGCCGTTGTCACGCTCGCCGCGGGCGGCGGCACGGCGGTCGCCGGAGGTTTCGGGAGCTCAGGCCTCGCGGTACTGCTCGGGGGTGCCGCAATCATGGCGGTGCTGGGGCTCATCGACGACCTGCGCCCGCTGGGCCCGGCGTTGCGGCTGGGCGTGGAGACGACGGTGGCCTTGGCCGTGGTGCTGGTCGGGGGACATCCGACGGTCTTCGGCGGCTGGCTCGACGCCGCCCTCGCCGTCATGTGGATCGTCTTCACCACCAACGCGTTCAATCTGCTGGACAACATGGACGGAGCGGCTTCGTCGGTGTGTGCCGCCATCGGCGGATTCCTGTGCTGGCACGCGTGGTCGAGCGGACAGGCCGGGCTGGGAGTGGTCCTCGTGGCTCTCTCCGGCGCCTGTCTGGGTTTCCTCCTCCATAACTGGCACCCGGCACGGATCTTCCTCGGCGACTCCGGGTCCCTCTTCATCGGCTTCACCCTGGCGTCCGCGTCGGTGGTGCTCCACAAGGACGCGGCCGGCCTCGCCGTGCCGGCCGGGCTGCTGGTCACGACGCTGGTCGTGACGGTGGACACCGCACTCGTCATGCTCTCCCGTTACCGGGAGGCGAGGCCGCTGCTGCAGGGGGGACTGGACCATGCGTCGCACCGGCTGCGCCGGATGGGACTGACGGTCCGGCAGACCGTCGTGGCCATCGGGACGTTCGCGGCCCTGGGCGCTCTGTCCGGAGCGCTGCTGGCACGGGGCGTCCTGCCGTCGGGTGGCCTGCTCCTGGCAGCCGCTTTGGTTGCCCTCGCCACGGTGGCGCTGTTGCTGAGAGTTCCGTCACTTCCCGGCGGGGCGCCGTCCGCAGCACCCAGGCGAGGGCTCTCCGTGGGGTGGCAGCTGGCCCGTCAGACAGCCGGGGAGCCCTCGAACGTACGGCAGGATCCCAGCCCTCTCGGTCAGTCCGGCGCGGCCGGCGCCCGTGCTTCCACTGGTCTTATTCAGTGAGCATCGGCGGGGCGGGCGGCGGGGGAGCGGAATGGGAGGCGATGCTTCGTCGACATAGGTATTCGAGTCGGCCGTGGGATGGAGCGATACTGCCGTGCGCATCGTCCGGGTGAGCTACAGGGTTCCTCCCATGCCGGGTGGACTTGAACGCCATGTCGAGAGCCTGACGCGCGAGCAGGTCGCTCACGGGCACCAGGTGACCATGGCGTTCCGCCACGGCTCAGTGGTCCCGCAGGGGGCCACGCGGCTGCCGCTGCGTGCCGCCACGCTGTCCCGGGCGCTGGCACCCGCGTCCGACCGGCTGGCGTTCGGGGCGGAGGTCGCAGCCGCAGTCCGGCGTCTGTGCGCCGGTCCGGGTTCGCCCGGCGTGGACCTGGTGCATCTGCACGGCGACCATCTTGAGGCCTCCCTGCTCGGACCCGTGTGCCGACGTCTTGGCATCCCGCTGTTCCTGACCGTCCACGGGGCCCTGACCCAGCGTCATCGCCGCCTGGCACGGCACGCCTTCAAACATGTGGCGGCCTTCATCGCCCTCGGATCGGCCACGGCGGCGGACCTCTTCGCACGAGGGGTGGACGAGCGGCGCGTTCTCACCATGTCGAGCGGCCTGGAGTTGTCCGCCATGCCGTCGCCGACCGGCCCCCCGCCTCGTGAGCCGGGGCTGATCGTCAGTGTCGGCGCCCTGGATCCGGTGAAGAACCACGGCCTGCTCATCGAGGCGTTCCATGAACTCGCCCGCAGTCGGCCGACGCTGCGCCTGGTCGTCATCGGCGACGGGCCGGAGCGGGACCGGCTGGCGCGGCTGGCGGCGGCCGGACCGGGAGTGGAGCTGTCCGGCCCGCTCTCGCGGCCGGACGTCTACCGGCTCGTGCGCCGGGCCGAGGTCTTCGTACTGGCCTCGCGTCGGCTCACCGGCAAGGGAGAGGGCGTACCGACGGCGGCGCTGGAGGCACTCGCTCTGGGTACCCCCGTGGTGGTGTCGTCGGAGGCCTCGCTCGACCCCGTGGTCACCGACCACGAGGCCTACCGGATCTTCCGGTCAGGGTCGACGGCCGACGCGGTGCGCGTGCTGGGCGGTGTGCTGGACGACGACCAGGCCCGGAACAAGATGAGCGCGCTCGGAGTACGGGCAGCCGCCGCGCTGGACTGGGCGCTGGTCGCAGAGCGTGTCGAGAACTGGTACCGGGTGGGCCGCGGCAGCGGTGTTCCATCCGAACTCCAACGGAATCCCAACCCGTGACGGCGGGAAGCGAGAGGGCGGCAAGTATGCGTATTTTCCTCGATGTTGGCGGTCATTACGGCGAAACCCTTGATGTCGCCCTGGATCCCCGGTGGGGGTTCGACAAGGTCTTCTGCTTCGAACCGGCCAGGCCCTGCCGTCGCATCCTGCGTGGCTTCCGCGATACCAGAGTGCGTGTCGTGCCGGTGGGGCTGTCCAACAGGACTGGACGGACGACCCTTTACGGGACGGGCCTGCTGGGCGGGAGTGTGTACGCAGACAAGAGGCAGTTCGACGCGCACGTGGAGGCGGAGACCGTCGACCTGGTGAGGGCCACGGACTGGCTGCTGGCCAACACGTCGGGCGACGATGAGATCTATCTGAAGCTCAACTGCGAAGGCAGTGAGTGCGACGTCCTCGAGGACATGCTGGACAGCGGCGTGATCGACCGCCTGTGCTGCATCTACGTCGACTTCGACGTCCGTAAGATCCCGAGCCAGGCGCACCGGCAGGCATTTGTGGAGGAGCGTTTGCGGCAACAGGGCCGCCGGTTTGTCACCCCTGAGACGCTCACCGCTCCCGGCGGCAGCGCGGCCGTACGGGAGTGGCTCACGGCGGTGACACCGGCGTCCCCCGCCGCCTCCGGCACGCTGCGCTACCGGCTGGGTCTGCACCGCCCCCTCTATGTCTGGGCGAGAACGGCGGCGAGAACCGCCCTTTCGCCCCCCGTCTACTCGCTGGCGGCCCGACGCCTTGGCGCGCAGTCGAGGCAGCGCGCCAAGGCTGCCACTACCTGATCAGGATCTGACGGCGAGTGACAATCGTGCAGTGGTCACCCGCCTCCGCCGTGCCCAACCAGGGCCCGTGCGGTCACGGCGCGCAGACGCTCCGGAACAGGACGGCCAGCGCATCGATGTTTGTGTCGAAGCCGTACTCCGCGAGAACCCGGCTCCGCACCGAGGCCAGTTGTTCCATGCTGGGAGGGGACTCCAGGGCCTGACGGACACCGGACGCGATCGCAGCGGAATCGGGCCGCACCAGACGGACGCCGTCCCAGTCCGCGCAGGCCGCCGGGATCCCGCCCACCGATGTGGCCACGAGCGGCACCTCCGCGCTCGCGGCTTCGAGCAGGGTCCTCGGCAGCCCCTCGTCCCGGGAGGAGATGACGAAGAGATCGGCGCGGGCGAGCTCGGCGCGGATATCGTCGACGTCACGTGCTCCGAGGAACTCGACATGGCCGGACAGCCCCAGACGTGCCGCCTCCTCGGCGAGATGGCCCCGCAGCGGTCCGTCGCCCACCACGCGCAACCGCAGCTCCGGATGCGTGCCGACCAGTTCGGCGAGCGCCTCCAGCAGCAGGTCGTAGCCCTTCGACGACACCAGTCGGCCCACCGTCAGCAACTGGGGGGCGCGGGTGTCGGACAGCGGCGGCCTGTCACGCTCAAGCCTCTGTTCCCACACCGGGAGTAGCCTCGGCGGTACGAGGACCGAGGGGATGCCGCGCCGGTCCAGGGCATCGAGCATCGACCGGGCGACGACCCTGCGGCCGCCGGCCCTACGGGCGAAGAAGACCACGGCCCGGCGCAGCACCGCGCGGCGCCACCGGCCGAGGGAGGCCACCGGCAGATGCAGATAGTCGCCGTGAATCTCCATCAGCCACGGACGACGCACGATCAGCGAAACGATCGAGGCGGACAGCCAGCCCCATGGCTCGCCACCGTTGAGGAGCACGGTCTCGCCCCTGCGAACGGCCGCGCGCGCGAGACGCACCCCGATCCGCACCGAACCGGCGGCCCAGAGCAGGGAGTGCGGACCGGGGCGGCGCGGCCGCTGTACCACCTGCAGGGGGCCCCGACGGGAAACCAGACGCGGCCCCGACCAGACGCAGCAGGCATGACCGAGCCGATCGGCCAGCGCCCCCCACGTGCGGAGGTTGGGAGAATCCCTGACCTCGGGCTGCTGGTGCCCGGAGAACGTCACGACGGTGACGCAAGGCAGGGGCGCGCGGACGGCGGGGGAGGGCGGCGTGGTCATCACAGGTCGCTGAGCTGGTAGCGAGACAGCAGCAGCGGGAGCTCGGCCTGGGCGAGCCGCGACCAGGCGTCGACCGCGGAGAGGCAGGGAACGAAGGAGTCGCCGCCCTGGGCGTACGCGGGGTGGTCGAAGTCGAAGAACCGTACCCGGATTCCGTGTTCGGCGAAGGCGGCCAGGTCCAGGTAGTCGCGTCCGGAAGGGCCCGCGATGTACTCGGCGGCGCCCACCGCCCTGCACAGGTCGAGGATGAGTTCGCTCTTGCTCCCGGTGGCCGCGAGTTCACTCGCGCAGACCCGCGCAACCTTGACCTCGAACTGAGGGAACAGCCAGTCCGCGATGTCCAGGTTGAGGTCGGCCAGCAGGGAGCCGGGTGCCGCCGCGTCGATCAACGCCAGCAACCCCTCGAGCCGGCTGGCACCGGGGGTGCCGGCCACCGCCTGGACGAGACGTCCGCGGTAGCGCCGCAGCCAGTGCGGTGTGCCCGCGACCCGGACATCGCGGATCAGTGTGCCGAACGGCGCGTCGACCGGGACGGTGAGCCATGTCTGCTCCCCGTTCAGGAGCACCCGGTTGCGGTTCTGGAAATAGTTCTTCCGGTACGGCACCGAGTCGAGCACGATCCACAGGTCCGAGGCCGCGACCTTGGCCAGAAGGCCCAGCCACGGCAGGTGCTCCGGCTGGTGAATCGTCACCCTCATGTGAGCAACTCCGGGCCGCGCCCGCACTGGGGATTGCCGCTGAACATCAGGTATTCCTCCCGGGGAACGCCGGCCGCCACAGCGACCGCGACAGCCAGGCGGCCGGACCGGCGCCCTGGGACCGCAGAGAACGGAGCGTCACGGCGAGGGCCGAGGCTACGGGTTCGGTGTCGAAAACCGCGGCCCGTTGGACGAGTTCGGTTCGCGCTGCTTCGGGGAGCGGCGTTCGTGCGGCCTCGACGGCCAGTTCGGCCATCCGCTCGAGGTCGCCGTCGGGAGCCACGTACCGGTCCCGCAGCTCGCCCATGACGTCCGCGCAGCCGCCGACGTCGAACGACACACAGGGGACTCCGACCGCCATCGCCTCGACAAGGACCCGAGGAAAGCCCTCCTGGCGTGAGGGCACGAGCAGACAGCCCGCTTGTGCCATCACTCGGACGACGACGTCGTTCGGCACGCGGCCCGCCATCAGCACAGGCTCGGGGGCGAGCTGTGTGACCAGCAGACCGTCTCCCAGGACCAGGAGTTCGGCGTCGGGCAGGTCCTTGCGGATCTCCGCCAGCAGCCGCGGCAGTCGGTCCGCGCCGCGGATGGCGTCGAGGCTGTGCACGTAGAGGAACCGGTGGGGGGCCTTGAGCCACCGCCGGACGATCGGCTCCCAGGCCGGCTCGGGCCCGTCGGTGAGGGTACGCAGCGCTTCGCCGTTCACGTCGTTGCAGGCGAGCAGCATCCGGTCCCGGTCGAGACCGTAGCGCCCGGCGTACTGGTCGATCAGGCGTGGCGGACCGGTGACGACCGCGTCGACCATCCGGCGCAGCACTTGGCGGTGGACGAGCCGTCCGGCGCGCGCGCGAAGGCCGAGGCGGGCTCCCGAGAGGACGCCGACGCCGCCCGACGACCACAGCGCGACGCGCCATCCGCCCCCCATCCGCCCGGCCAGCCACAGCAGCGCCGCCAGTTTCCAGTGGATGCGGACGAAGACGACATCGACTCTTTCCCGCCGCGCCCGTGCCACGAGGCGGAGGAAGGCACGCGCCCAGTCGAGGCTCAGTCGCAGCGGCGGCAGGTCCGTGGGGTCGCCGTACCGTACGGCGGTCGCCCGGCACGTATGTGACAGGGCGTCGATGAGGCCCGGGACGTGAGAGGCGTGGCCGCTGCGCATGCCCGCTGTGTTGAAGACGTACCACACGCGCAGCTTCTCGACGGGAATCAGCGGGTCGGTCGAGAGCAGCAGTTTTCCGGCCGGTGTGGTCCCCCTGACGCGGAAGCCCGCGCGGGTGTACAGGGCGATCGCCGGCCGGTTGCCGGGATCGCAGTTGATCGTGACCGCCCCGGACGACTGGGCGAACAACCGGGCGAGGAGCCAGGAGGCGACACCCGTGCCCCGATGGCGCGGATCGACGGCCACGCGGTTGACGTGAACGCCGTCCGGGCGGCTGGTGGCGACCAGGAAGCCGACCGGCTTGCCCGACTCCTTGGCGACCAGGCTCAGTTCCCGTTTGCCGGGCAGGGGACGGGTGAAGTTCTCGAGATCCCAGGGCCTGTCGTCGTAGTGGGCGCTCTCCCGGTGGACGAGTCGTTCCAGTTCGACGAGGGCGCCGAGCGAGTCGTCCGGCAGGTCCGCCAGGAGGCACAGCTCGTAACGGTGCGGACCGCTCGGGATCGTCTCCACGGCACCGTGCATCCGGTTCCTCCCGGTCTCGTATTGATTCGTCCGCCAGACTGGCACGGTGCGACGGGGTGGCTCGCGCCGACGGGCCGTCCACCGAACCGGTCCACGCGGACGGCGTATCCCGCGTTCCGGGCGGAGCGGTCAGCCTCGGCGTGCCTCGGCCGACATGGTGGCGTAGAGCTCGTCGAACCAGTCGGCGGTCTCCGACACGTCCACCTTGGCGGCGTCCGCGCGGGCCCCGGCAGCGAGGACCCGATGGACCTCGGGCCGCATGGCCCGCAGCACGCCCTCCGCGAAGGCCTCCGCCGAGCCTGCCGGAGTGAGGATGCCGTTACGGTTGTCGTCGATCAGCTCGGGGACGCCTCCGACCGCGGTGGACACCACGGGTACGCCCGCCGCGATCGCCTCCATCACCACCACCGGCATCCCTTCGCTGTCCGAGCACAGGAGCAGGGCGTCCGCAGCGGCCACCAGGCGGTTGGCGTGCGGCACCCGGCCCAGGAAGCGGACCCGGTCGGTCAGTCCCCGCCGGTCGACCTCAGCCAGGACCCGCGCCCGCAGGGGACCGTCCCCGGCGAGTACGAAGAGCGCGTCGGGTCGACGCGCGAGCACCCGCGACGCCGCATCGATCAGCAGCAGGTGGTTCTTGGCAGGCTTCATGTTCGCCACGAAAGCGAGGACGAACGCGTCCTCGGGGATCCCGAACTCCTTCCTTACCTCGTCCGCGTGGTCGGCCCAGTAGCGCTGCCGCCCGACGTCGATGCCGTGGATCCTCGTGCGGATACGACGCGCTCCCCGCGCACTGCGCGACACGGCGACCTGGGGAGAGACCGCCACCACCAGATCGTCGAAGCGCCGGGTGGGACGGTTCAGCAGCATGGCCAGCGAGCCGTAGTACTCCTGGTGGACCGTCGAGATCAGCAGGGGTCGGGGCCGCATGAGGCGGACGAAGGGACGCAACGCCGTCGCGGGAGACGGCGAGTGCACATTGATCACATCGGGCGCGAGGCCTCTGACCACACCGATCAGCCTGGCATAGCGGCGCCACCGCGGGCAGCCACGCAGGTCGACGACCCTCACCCCGGCGGACCGGAGAGCATCGCACAGCTCGTCGGTCGCCGCCTGCATGAAGACGACGGTGTACTCCAGTCCGGCCCGCCGCTCCCGGCGGAGGCGCTCGACGAGCAGAACCTCTGCGCCACCGGCATCAAGAGTCTTGATAACTTCGCAGATCCGCGTTGTGGTCATCACCGGAGGGGCCCGACCCGATGGCTCACGCCCTTCATACCAGGGCTCCTTCCAGGCGCGACACCTCGAACGCCTCGCCGTGACGGGCGCGCATCTCGTAGCCCCGGTAGCGCGATCGGGCCTCGACGCCTTCGATCCACTGCTCGCCGTATTTCTCGTACTCAGACTTGTGCTGCCGCAGGGCCTGCAGTTTCTGTTCGATGGTGTCGTCGATGCTGATGTACAACTGCGGGCGGAAACCGACATAGCTGCGACCGGAGGGCACGATGGGCTCGTACATCACCACGGAGTTGTAGTACCTGCTGGCCGCGATGGTGGCCAGCGCGGTGTTGGCGTGGGACCGGTGGGTGTCGAACGGCCAGTGCGTGAAGACCATGGTAGGGCGGAAGTCGTCGACGACCTCGTTGATCGCTTCCACGACGGTTGAGTGGTTCTCCACGTCCTTCGCCGGAAACCGGAGGATGTCGAGCTCCTTCACTCCGAGCGTCGCCGCGGCCTCCCTGCCCTCGGCCACCGCCACATCCGCGTCGCGGAAGTGACTGCCGTTGTAGTTCGTGTACTCCGAGGTGCTCATCACCAGGAAACGCACCTGCGCTCCCGCGGTGACCAGCTTGGCGGCGGTGCCGCCCGCCGCCAGCTCGATGTCGTCGAGATGGGCCCCCACGAACAGACTGCGCTCGAACATCGGGTTGCTGCAGAACATCACGTCTTCCTTTCGGGGAAAGCTTGCCGACAGGCAGCGGGTAGCGTCGCTCATGAGGGAGCTTCACGTCCGGCCCGGTGCAGCAGACGATGGCGGATGCCGGGCGCGGACCCGACGGGCAGCCCCGAGGCGGTGCAGCGCCATCCCGAAGTCGGTCAGTGGCCGGCAGTTTGTACGGGATCCGCATCTGGAAGCTGCTGTCGCGGGGCAGAACTGTCGTCGGTAGCCCTCCCGTTCGTCGCGTGCGTTCAGGTCTTCGAGACCGCGCCTCGGCCTCAGCGTCGCACGCACAGGGCCGCGCGCCTGCGCCGACGAGCCGCCCCGGAGATCCGGTGTACCCCGACGGCGTACACCGACGGGAATCGCGCGCCGGATCAGTCGGCGTGGGCTGTGCGGGTCCCCGGACACGGCTGCGGCGTGCGTACTGCTGACCACGGCACTCGGGACCGTGAACTGACCGTCGGCGCTTTGGCCAGCGGGAGGAAGGACTGACGGTCAGCCGGCACATGACCGACAGTGGCTGCCACGACCAGGCCGAGGATCCCCCATCCCACACCGGGGAAGGCACCGGTGGTGTTGAACCACACAGCCACCGTTGCCAGAACGGCACGGGTGAGCCGGTCGCTGTTCCGCCACGCGCGCCAGAGGAGCAGGAGGAAGGTGAACAGCCCGAAGACGCCCAGGAAGGCCGCGACATCCAGATACACGTTGTGCAGACCGTAGATGTGCGTTTGCAGGTACGTGCTCATCAGCGCGTCGCGATCCGCAGTCGTCCAACCGCCGCCGAACAAGGGGTTGGTGGCAGCCATGGTCGGCCAAAAGGACTGTGCCTGGGTGGCGTGGATCTGAAAGGTCACGGCCATGTCGGGGCGGAGCAGTGGGATCGCCCAGCCCGCGCACACCATCGCGCCCACGATGGTCCAAGGATTGATCCGGCTCGTCCTCGCCTCACGGGAATGGGAACGCCGGGCCAGGCTCAGCACGGTCACCCCGGCCAGTGCTCCGGCCGACGCCAGGATCCCCTTGGAGCCGATAAGGCCGACCATCCCCCCGCAGAAGAAAAGGATCTTAAGGCCCTTGTTGGACTCCGCGACGCCGAGAACGACCAGCACCGCGGCGACCAGCGCGACCTCGTTGGGGCCGCCGGGCAGTCCGTACCAGCGTGGGAATGTCTCTCCGAAGAGGGGCACCGCGGCGAGCACTCCGAACAGAGCCCAGCGTACGGTCCGCCACACGTCGCAGTCCCGGGGCAGGAGCAGGCCCACCGCGGCACCGGCAACGACCGGTTCCACGACCCGGAGGAAGCTCGCCGTGCTCCCGGGCCCTTCGCCCAGGCTGCTGCGGAACACCCCGAGGAGCAGAAACACGCCCAGCACTTTCAGGACTGGCGTCGGCCGGCGGCGACGGGGGTGGATCAGGCTGGCGAAAGCGAGCAGGACCAGCAGCACATCGCTTACGTGGATCGTGGCTTCACCCAGTTGTCCCACGCGAGGCCACGCGGTTGGCGGGGTTACCACGAAGACGCCTGTCAGGAGGAGGACGAGTCTGGGCTGAGCCGTTCCGATGAAAAGGAGAACTCCGATGAGCAGCGCCACCCCGACAATGAGGTGGACTTGCCCGAGCCCGGTAAGCACGGCGAGGAGTGTCATGACGGCGGCACCGGCCAAGGGCCAGGTGACCTTCTCGGGTGTGGTCCGCATGTCTAATCTGGATCCCTCCGCGGTCCACGAGGACCGCATTGCGCACGGATCGCCGGTCGGCGGCGGACCGGCCCGAGTGGTGATGTGACACGGAGTCTTCGGCACGCAGGCGTTCAACTCCCCTGCTGCAGAGTGCCACGTGGTGTCTTGAGGAGGCCCGGGAAGGGTGCGGCGTTCGCCTCCGACAGGGTCCGGGTGAGGAGCCGCAGCAGAACGAACCAGCCGACCGTGCTCAGGAACAGCAGGCCCAGCGACCCCCACGCGAAGGCCAGTACCATCCGTTCCGCACTGCTCCAGACCTGAGTGACGCCGGCCAGGAGCCCGAGCTGGCACGCGCCCTCGACGGTCAGAAAGGCCAGCCGGACCCCCGGGAACCCCAGGGCCGACGGCAGCACCTTGCTCCAGACCACCGTGCCACGCAGCGCCGCTCCCGCCAGCAGCACCACCGCCGCCGCCGACAGAACCCTGAACTCCAGTCCGTACACGAGGCCGATGAGCGCACCGATGGATTCGGACGCGGCCACCACCGCGACTGCTCCGACGGCTGCGGTGAGCGCACTGGTGCGCAGGGCGTCGCGCGTCACCGCCGTACGGCGCCCCTGGGCCGCGGCTCGTGCCAGGCGTGGGTAGAGCTGGGCCGCCGCGGGACTGACGAAACTTGTGAAGAGACGGCCCGGCGCTGCGGCGAGCTTCACGTACGTCACGAGCGTCGGCCCGCCCAGCAGCCCGGCCAGTACCGAGACGCCGCTGTCCGACGCCACGGAGACGGATCCTGTCGCCGAACTCTTCACCATGAAGGGCACCAGGCCGGTTGGCATTTGGACCGGGCCGGCGGTGGGCGGGCCGCATGCTTCGCGCACCCGCCGACAGGCGCTGGTGGTGAGAACGACCGTGGAGAGGAGCGCCGAGACCACGGTCGCCGCGAGGTAGCCGACGGGACCGGCGGCCAGCAGACCCGCCAGCGTCACCACACAGCCGAAGACGGCCAGGACCAGACGGATCATGCCGAGCCTGGGAAGCCGGTCGGCGAGTGCGTAACCGGCCGAGGCGCTGCCGGAGGGCGTCGCCGCTCCGGCAGCCAGCACGGCCGGCAGGAGAAGCCACAGCTGATGCGTGGAAATCCATCCGATCGCCGCTGCGACCACCGCCGCGGCCACACCGACAAGGGTGGCGAGCACCCCGGCCGCGACATCCAGCCGGACAAGCCTGAGGTACAAGCGAGTGCCGCGGCCGCGGCCACGGAGTTGCTCGGCCGGGACGAACCGCTGCTGCGCGTCCTCGAAACGCGGATCCCACAACAGGAACCAGATCGATGCCACCGCCTGGGCGAACAGCACCTCTCCCGCCCCGGCGCCGCCGCCCATTCTGACCAGCGCGGCGGTGGTGGCGAACGACAGGGCCGACTCGATCTGACCGGCGGCCGTGAGCGAGCCGAAGGTCCGCAGATGCCTCTGCCACGGCCGCCGCTTCCTTGCCGGCCCGGCGTGTTGCTGTCGCTGGGTCTCCTTCACAGGACCCCGTCGCGCTCCCTCCGGATGTGACCGTGCAGCATCGTCGGTTCCACCAGCCGACGTGCGGTTGTCGGGGTCAGAGCACACCGGCACCAGCCGGTTCGCCGGCTGACTGTGCCGCGTACTCCGGAAACCCGCGGAACCACCGCACCGTCTCCGCCAGCCCGTGGTCCAGCGGCACAGGGGTGACATCAGGGAAGAGCCCACGCAGCACGCCGTCGGCGGCCTGGGAGTCACGGACGTCTCCGGGACGGGCTGCCAGGTGTTCCACGGTGGGCGGCGGGCCTCCCACCGCCGTGGCGAGACGCTGGATGAGCTCGCGGATGGAGACCCGGGTGCCGAAGGCCAGGTTCACGGGACCCGCGCAGGTGACTTGGCGGAGCGCGGCGTCGGCCAGGACCCGGACAACGGTGCCGACATAGGTGAAGTCACGCGTCTGCAGACCGTCGCTGTGGACGGTTACCGGTGCTCCGCGCAGCATCGCGTGGATGAACGCGGGGACGACCGCGGCATAGGCGTGCCCCGCGGGCTGGAGCGGTCCGTACACGTTGAAGAAGCGCAGCGCTAGCACGGGGAGGCCGAAACTGGCTCCGTGCGCGAGTACGTACGCCTCCGTGGCGAGCTTGCTCGCGGCGTAGGGGCTGAGAGGGCGGGTCGGCAGGTCCTCGTGCTTGGGCAGCGTGGCGACCGCTCCGTACACGGATGACGAGGAAGCGGCGACCAGATGAGTGCCTCGGCGGCGGCACGCCTCCAGCACCCGTACGGTGCCGGTGGCGTTGACTTCGTGGCTGGCGAAGGGATCCGCGAGTGAACGGGGGACGGACGGGCGCGCGGCCAAGTGCACCACCGCGTCCGCCGAGGACACCACGTCGTCCAGCAGATCGGTGTCGAGGATGCTGCCTTCCACCAGTTCCGCGTCGACGCCCTTGAGATTGGCCGCGCGGCCGGTGCTGAGATCGTCCAGGGCGGTGATCCGCCCGACGCCGGGGCGGGTGGAGAGTTCACGGCACAGGTTCGCCCCGATGAATCCGGCTCCGCCGGTGACTACTACGTTCATTGCCCTTCACCCTCTGTTGGAGTAGGCGGCCACCAGCCATGCGCCACGGCGATGGAGGCGTACAGGCGGTGGGTGTCGTCGACCAGGCGCTCCGCGCCGAAACGGCGGGTGGCCCAGGAGCGGGCGCGCTCGCCCATGTCGTGGCGCAGGCGCGGGTCACGAAGGAGACGCACGGTGTGGCGGGTCAGCTCCGGGGCGTGAGGGCCGCACAGCAGCCCGGTCTCCCCATCCCGTACGACCTCCGCCACGCTGCCCACGTCGGTGGCCACCACGGGCACCCCCGCCTGGCCCGCCTCGATGAGGCTGACCGGCATCCCCTCGTTGTCGGAGGTGAGCAGGACCACGTCCGCCGCCGCGTACACGGTCTCCACGTCGGTGCGCCAGCCCAGGCGGTGGAGAGCACCGTCCAGGCCGGGGTTCTGCTGCAGCGCGGGTCCCAGGTCGCCTTCCCCGCACATCAGGAAGTGGGCTTCGGGGACCGCGCGGCGTACCTCCTGCGCAACGGCCAGGAAGCGGTCCGGCCGCTTGATCTGCGTCACCCGGCCGACATAGGCCACCACCGGGGCGTCCTGGGGGAGGCCCAGCATCCGCCGAGCCTCGGAACGCTCCGGCGGTGCGGGGAGCAGGGTGCCGGGCGGCACCACCGCATACTGCTCCGTCCGGCCGATTCCGGCGGCGAGGAGTTCGTCGCGCACTCGTTCGCCGACCGCCACCAGCCGGTCGGTGCCCCGCGCCAACTGTCGCTCGGCGTGCACGACCAGTCTGGTCTTGCGCGGTGAGAAGTAGCCGTGCAGCAGATGCCCGTGAAACGTGTGTACCCGGGCGGGGACGCGGGCCGTGGTCGCCGCGATACGCCCGAGCGCCCCGGCTTTGGCCGTGTGCGTGTGAACAATGTGCGGACGGAATTGCCGCATTGCCCCGACGAGTTCCCGCAGCGCCCGGACGTCATCAGCGGGCCGCACCGCTCGCCCCAGGAAGGGCACACGGGACACCGCCACATCGGTGGCCGACCTTTCGATGTAGTCCGCTTCGTCCGGTCCGACGGAACCGGCGAACAGCCGGTGGTCGAAACGCTCGGTGTCCAGGCCGCGCATCAGGGCGGAAACCTGGAGGGCCGGGCCACCGATGTTCATCCTGGCGATGACTCTTATGACGCGGAGACGCATAGATGGTGACCTCGCTTTTCGGAATTCGAATGAGCGCCGGCTCAAGAATGTTCCGGCCGGGGCCGGGTGCCCGATCACGGGGAGCTCGTTGCGTCTATTCGCAGACGGACACGGCCTCCAAGCGGGCGCGCGTCGGTGTGACCAGCGGCTGGTCCAGCAGCACGGGGGTGCGGTTGCTGATCGGTTCCAGGAGGTCGAGCGTCAGCGTACGGCTGCTCTGCGCGGGCAGTTCCACATCCAGCGTGTAGACGGCGTGGCCGCGTTCGACGCTGTTGCCCACGGTGACTGGCTGACCGTCCAGGGTGGCGCCGGTCAGGCGTGCGCCCGAACTGGCGTAGTAGGAGACGAGTGATCGGTTGTCCCCCGGCCGGGTGGGGTACGGCGGCTTGTCGACGCGCTGAGTGACATAGGGGGGGAGCCCCGACGCGGGGGCCCGGTTGTCGAGTGTGACTCGCGCGGTGACCTTTCGTCCGTGCGGGGTGCAGTTGCCGGGAATCCAGTGCAGCTTCCGCTCCAGGTAGTAGTCGAGCTTGCCGCCCGCGGCGTTGTTGACCACCACTCCCGCGATCGGTCCGGGCTGCGACGGCAAGGCTCCGGCCAGGGGGTGCTGCTGCAGCAGGCTTTGTTCCCGACGCTCGGCGCTCCACACTCTCAGGCGTCCTTGTTGCGTGATGTCGTAGGCCGCCTTGAGTAGTTCCGGCAGCTGCCCAGGGGTGCTCAGGGCACTCGTGAACCTCGTGGCGGCGGCGCGGGCGACACCGAGGAGGAACGCCTTGCGCTCCCGGCTGTCGGCGAAGCGGGCATAACCGGTGCGCTCGGTGAGGTCCAGTACGTTGTCGGCCGTGAGCGCCGTTCCGTCGGGCAGTCGGCCTGGGCCCGTCGCCTGCAGAAGCCTCGCCAGAGCGCTGGGATCCACGGCGGCCGCACCGTCCACCCGCTGTCCGCTGTGCTTGCTCCACGCAGCCGTCCAGATGCGGGCCGCGTAGGGAAAATGAGGACTGACGTTCGAGTTGGCCCAGGTGCCGGTGGGGTCCATGGCGCCGTACTGAGCACGGTACTCGGCTCCCAGATCGACGGCGGGGCGCACACTGGCCAGCATGGTGTCGGTGCCGAAGGTCTCGAACCGCAGCCTTCCCTGATCGGCCGTCAGTACGGCGAAGGCTCCGGGGAGGCCTCCGGTGCCTCTGGCTTCGGCGGTGTTCTGGACCACGAGAATGTAGCGCCGTGGGCCGTCCACTCCGAGCATGGAGGGAAGCACGCGGCCCGCCACCGCCATGTCGGCCATGGCGGGGGCCGTCTGTTGGAGCTGAGAGACCAGCTGGGCACGCGCCCCATCGAGCCCCGGCACCCAGGACACACGAGGCAGCCCATCGGCGAGAGAGCGAGCGTCGGCGGCAGCCCGTGCGGCCTGCTCAAGAGCCGGGGCCCTGCCGCGGAGTTCGGACAGGAGGGCCTGCAGCCCGTCGTGGCGGGCATCGTCGGTCGGCCGCGCCGCAAGTTCCACCATCGGCGGCAGTACGTCACCGGCCAGACGGTCGGCGGCCTGGGCGATGCCGCGAACCGTGGTGACTGGCCGGCCCAGACAGGGCACGTGCGAAGCCATGTACCAGGCGGGCCCGGTGGTGAGTCGATGTGCCCGGGCGGCATGTGCCGCCGCGGTCTGCATCGTTCTCTCGGGGCTCACCGAAGTGCCGTTTCCTGATGAGCCCGTGACGGATTGCTTGAGCGCCGACAGCTCTCCCTCCAGGTTCAGCAGCTCGGAGCGGGCGAGCAGCCCGGTGACCCCGATCCAGGCGGCGCCGGCCACGCACAGCACGGCGGCAGCCAGCAGTGTGTTCCTGACCGAAGGGCGCCGAAGGGGTCTGCGCAGGCGGAAGACGCCCTGGGCGGGACCGGGAGGCCCTGGGACGGCAGGCACATGTCGCTCCGTCATGAGACATGAATACATGGACGGACGGAGTGGCCGACTGTCGAGCGATCGGTGTTGCGCGTAAGTCACCTGATGGGGTGGCGCTCACTCCTCCTCCGTGCCCCTAGTGGGTGAGCCCGGCGCGGGAACGAACACCACACGGAACACCCTGGGCCAGAACTTGCCGGTGACCAGGAACTGGTTGGTGCCGGGGACGGCCGCCACGCCGTTCAGGACGGAACCGTCCACGCGTTCGTTCTCACGCAAAAGCCCGGTGGCATCGATGCTCGCTCTCACCGCACCGGTGGCGGGGTCGATGCGCACGATCCGATCGGTGAACAGGACGTTGGCGTACACGGCGTCGCCGACGCACTCCAGTTCGTTCAGCTTCGTCACCGGTCGCCCGTTCTCGGTAACGACGATGTCGCCAGTCTTCGCGAGCGTCCTCGGGTGCCGGAACGTCAACCGGGACGAACCGTCGCTCGCCACCAGCCGGTTCCTGGACCGCTGGTGGCACACCCCCCAGCCCTCGTCGGGGTACAGGACGCGGCGCACCTCCTCCAACGTCCTCGCATCGCGCTCGACGGCGATCCTGTTCCGCCAGGTGAGCTGCCAGAGCGTCCGGCCGACGACGGTGATCCCCTCGCCGAACAACGGCGCCGGCATGTCCACACGGGCCGTGGGTCGACCGCCGGGCGGGCCCGCCCGTACCGACGACCGCCCGGCCAGACCGGTGCCTTCCCACACCGTGTCACCGGCCATCTCCAGTCCCTGGGTGAAGGCCAGCGGATCGTGCGGCAGGACCTCCAGCACCTTGACCCGCAACCGCTCCACATCGTCCGCGGATGCCACTGCGCCCCCCGCGGTGCAGGAGGTGCAGCACAGGAGCAGCGCCCCCGTGAACACGGACGCCATCACGACGCCTACGCGTTCAGGCACGGCAAGCACCGCTCTGTTTTGACGGCGTCATCTTCTCCACTCTCGTCGGTCGACCTTCTGCCTACAGGGCTGTTCGCGGGCTGACATCGGGGTGGTTCCCTGGATCGAGATGTTCTAGCCCCTACTGTTCAGCAATACACATAGGGGATAAACCTCATCTTTTGATGGTTTCCCTCGGTCCTTTTGAGGGGTGCAGTTTGGATCTCCACGGATTCCTGAAGGCTCTTGCCCGACGCTGGGTGACCGTCGCGGTCTGTCTGGTTCTTGCGGTGGGGGCGGCGCTCGCCGTCACGAACCTGAGCACCCCCGTCTACGCTGCCAGCACGCAACTCTTCGTCGCCACTCGCTCCGGTGAGGACGCCGCTCAGCTGAGCCAGGGGCAGAGCTTCTCGCAGGCGCGCGTGCAGTCGTACGCCGCCATCGTGCCGACCCGTAAGGTGACCGGGCCCGTGGTGCGTGAGCTGAAGCTGCGCACCACACCGGAGGAACTGGCGTCCCGGATCACCGCGGAGGCCCCGCTCAACACGGTGCTCATCAACATCACCGTCCGGGACACCGACCCCAAGCGTGCCGCGAGGGTCGCCAACGCCGTCGCGGCGGGTTTCAGCGCAGTCGTGGAACGGCTGGAGACACCCAGGCCGGACCAGGCGGCGGCGCGCGAACAAGATGCGCCTGACCCCGTCTCGCCGGTCTCGCTGGGCGTCACCCAGCAAGCGGTAGCACCCGCTGATCCCGTCTCGCCGCGCCCGCTGCTCAACCTGGCCGCCGGAGTGCTCGCCGGACTGCTGCTCGCCGCCGGACTGGTCGTCCTGCGTGAGACCCTCGACACCACCCTCAAGACCGTCGAGGCGCTCGGCGAGTTCACTGGTCTGCCCAGCCTCGGAGCCATTCCGTACGACAAGAGCACACCCGCACAACCACTCATCACCGCCGCCGGTCACTCCAAGTGCGCCGAAGCCTTCCGCAAGCTGCGCACCAATCTGCAGTTCGCCCAGGTCGACGACCGACCCCGGATCATCGTGGTTACCAGTTCGTTGTCCGGCGAGGGCAAGACCAACACCTCGGTGAACCTGGCCCTCTCCCTCGTTGAGGCGGGTGTCTCCACCTGTCTGGTGGACGCCGACCTGCGCCGTCCGTGTGTGGCTAAGACCTTCGGCCTCGTCCAGGATGCCGGACTGACCACCGTGCTCATCGGACAGGCCCGGGCCGAGGACGTGACGCAACAGGTGGGCAACGGGCTCTCTGTGCTGGCTGGCGGTGCCGTGCCGCCGAACCCCACCGAGTTGCTTGCCTCGGCCCGTATGAACGAAGTCCTGCATGACCTCGCGAACAGGTACGAGGCGGTCATCGTCGACTCGGCGCCGCTGCTGCCGGTAGCCGACACCCTCGGACTTGCCTCGCTGGCCCAGGGCACGCTGCTCGTCGTCCGGGCCTCGAAGACCAGCCGTGACCAGGTCCGCACCGCCACCGATGCGCTGGAACGGGTGGGCGGCCGCATGCTCGGCACCGTCTTCAACATGGCCGTGCCGCCGAAGGGCGACCACTACGGCACCTACGGGGCGTATGGCGAACTGCCCGCGCCCCGTTTGTCGGCCCATCAGAAGGAGGCCACCGTGGCGGACCTCGCGGGTGAGAAATGAGCCGGGGGCTGCGGGTCTGACGTGCGGC